>JALVEE010000043.1 GCA_027008645.1 Saprospiraceae bacterium | reverse complement strand
ATTTCCATCAAATCTGTTCAAACCATCTTGAGTCCCAAACCATATAAAACCATCAACGTCTTTTGTAATAGTTCGTACTGCACCCTGAGAAATACCTTCTTCCAATCCATAATGACTAAAAGTTTTCTCTTGGGAATTGCTGACAAAAGCATCTATAAAAATAAGTAATATAAAAAACAATCTTAGTGCTTTCAAACCGTGCAAATATTGATTAATATGTAAATTTATTAAAAGCAAATGATATATTGTAATAATAATCTAGTTTTGATTTTTTAAAGTATATTTTATCAGATTTTTATAATAAAATCTTATCAACTCCTGTTTTTATATTCTAAATTAATATCTAAATTTATAGATATTATTAAAGTAAAGCTAAATAGCTAGTGAACTGCGCAAATAATGCATTGAAGAATCAAAAGCCCTGGGAAATAAGGCATTAAGAGCGTTTTCGTCTCCCTTCCCTTGCTAAGGGAAGGGTCGGGGATGGGTTCAGATAACATATAATTTATCAATAAATTAGTGACTTAGTTAAATAGTATTATTAATCAAATCTAAAGCAATGAACAAGTTCTTTCTTTTAGTTTTATTATATTTATCAATATTTTTATTCAGTTGTGAAAAAGATAAAATTATTGAAAAAGATAAAAATTATGGTGAAGTAGGAAAGCATGAAGTATTAAATTTCACTGAAGCTGATTATGCTTATTCAACAATATTTTATCCCGGTGATTTATCGACAATGGATAATAAATCTCCTCTCGTGTTTATAGCTTCAGGATGGTATAGTGAACCACAAACAGCTTCAAAATATGAAACGCTTATCAACTTCATTGTGAGTCATGGATACACGGTCGTATATACATACGAAGGCGCTAAAACTAATGCCTCATATTCAATAAATGGATATAATAAATTATTATCCTCCAATTTTGTTAAAGAAAATCTATTGGATTACATCGATACTTTAAAAATTGGTGTAATTGGACATTCTGCAGGAGGTGGAATAGTATTCAGAATAATTGATTATTACTCAAAAGAAAAACAATATGGGAATAATGGCAGATTTATCATGACTCTTGATCCATGGTTCGCATTTGATATGAGTGAATTTGATATGAAAAATCTACCTTCAAATACAAATGTTGTCTTTATTAAATTTGGTATTGGAGGAAATAATTCCACAGATGGAACAGATGCAAGGATTCCATTAACAGAGTTTTACCTTCTGGAGTCAATTTCCAATGATAAAAAAGATTATCAAATATATGAGAATGCTGAACATTCTTATCCCACCGGTAATCCCGGATATAGTAAAATGCAAGGTATCCTTAAACCTTTGGATGCACTTTTGGATTATACTTTTGTATCTCAAACTGAAAAAATACGAAAAATTGCATTAGAAAATGGAAATGACGATCCTTATGCAAATGGAAATGGTATTCAAGTTGTAAAACCAAAAGGAGACTATCCTTATCCTTGTGATGGAGCTAATACTCAAATTGATTATTGCAAAATTGTCCCTTAATAAAAAACCTGTTTGCTTACCGTATCGTTGAGAGGGCAGTCTCACTGCAACTGAGGCTCTTGCTAAAAAGAATATCCTATTCTGAGCCAAAGTGTCTCCGACCTCTTGGCTCAACCACACTTCCCAACACTGAGCCAAAGCGTCTCCGACCTCTTGGCTCAACCACACTTCCCAACACTGAGCCAAAGCGTCTTCGACCTCTTGGCTCAACCACGCTTCCCAACACTGAGCCAAAGTGTCTCCGACCTCTTGGCTCAACCGGTTTCACTAACTTTGTGCAAAATATAACATTTAACTAATGAAAAGCAACAGGAAATAAAATCCACCTAAATGTATTGCAAAATCCTTAATTAATTGATAACTTTGTATATGAGTAAATATTCCATTTTTATATTTGCAAAAAAAAGATGAACTATGTTTCCAAAAATGTTAAATAAAAAACTTTTAATAAATACTCTCTGTGAAGAACTGGGGTATGAAGGCTATAAAGCATCAGTTAAGCGTGATGTTTATATTATTGAAAAAAAGTATAAAAATGGAATAAAGGAAGCGTTTACATTTAACGAATATGATGATTGGGATAAAAGAGGAATGATGCCAAGCATTACAATACGTAAATCATTTCCTGAAGTAGATAAGATATTGAAGAGACATTATAAAAATAATAATTTATCGACAATTTTGCTTTATACACTTGAAAAAGATTTTTTCAACCCTGGTCATAAATATATTTATTTTCCGGATATGGAATCAATAAAGGAAGGAGCAAAATATTTCGATAAAGTGATAAAAGAAAACGGATTTCCTTTTTTTGAAAGATACCGGACAATTGAAGATGTATATAGAGACACGATTAAAATCGAAGATGATTATGGTAAATTACATAAATTATTTAATAGACCTGCTGATATTAAACATTTGGTAATAAAACGATTGGTAGGTGATGCAAATTGGGAAGATTATAGTGAAAAGTTATTGAGTGAGTATGAAACTTATGATAATATTTATGGGGCTTATACTCCGGCTCTAAAAAGTATAATAGAGGAGTTGAAAAGTATGTAATTAAAAAATAAAAAGATATGGGATTTAATATATCAGGCATAGTGATAGATAAAAATTTGGAAGGTAAGATTGAAAAAATAGAAAATAGCTTTGACTGGAATCTTCAAAAAGAAGAAGATATATACTTTGAAGAAGCTATGGAAAATTGGAAAGAAGACGGGATATGTGATATTTATTTTTCAAAAACAGCAACATTGATTTTTGTTGATATGGAGACTATTCAGGATGAATATAAGATGGAGGATGCTAATGTCTTATCATTTGTTATATCTGAATCATCTATGGCATTTTATCTCAATTATTATGAGAATAATGAATTGAGGCGAAAAATTATGGATATGAATGGAGAGATAGTTTCGGAATACGGTGATCCGTTGGACTTGGAAGATCAATATCAAGAAACCGACGAATTGATATGGGCAATGATAGAAAGCTTATTAGGAAAATCATTTTTTAAGATACAAAATGATGAACCTGCAGTAAGGTATCTAATGGAGTAGGTAAAAAAAATGAAAAGTGTGGAGAATAAAAGCCCTAATCTCCTTATTTATACGGAGAATAATATGTATATTTGCAGTATAATAGAGAAATAGTATGGCAAAATACATTTATCAATATAAAAGTTGGCCTGATTTTACTTGGAATGAAAAGGAAATCCAAATTATACTGGGCAAGCTTAGACATTTACAGGGTAAAATATTTGGACAAATAAGTTCGCTTGGTTTTTCTTTTAAAGAAGAAACAATGTTATCAACTTTGACACTTGATGTAGTTAAATCATCAGAAATAGAAGGTGAAATTTTAAACTACGAGCAGGTTCGCTCTTCAATTGCAAGAAAATTAGGAATTGAGTATGCAGGAATGGTTTATCCTGACAGAAATGTTGAAGGGGTTGTTGAAATGTTGCTTGATGCTACTCAAAACTATAAAAAACCTCTTGATGATGAAAGGTTATTTGGTTGGCACGGAGCTCTTTTTCCGATAGGTAGAAGTGGTTTGTATAAAATTGATGTGGCTAGCTATCGAAAAGATGAAATGCAGATTGTTTCAGGTGCAATGGGAAAAGAAGTAGTACATTATCAAGCTGTGCCTGTAAAACAAGTTAAATTTGAAATGGACAGATTTTTAGATTGGTTTAATAACAATACAAAAATTGATCTGGTTATTAAGTCTGCTGTTGCTCATCTATGGTTTATTATAATACATCCTTTTGATGATGGTAATGGTCGTATCGCTAGGGCGATATCCGATTTATTATTAGCCCGTTCCGATAGTAGTCCCTTACGATTTTACAGTTTATCAAACCAAATATTATTGGAAAGAAAAGTATATTACGATACTTTACAAAAAGTTCAACACAATGATGGAGATATAACAGAATGGATAATTTGGTTTTTAAATTGTCTATATCGTGCATTAAAAGATTCAGAAAAAACCATTGAAAAAGTACTATACAAAGCTGATTTTTGGGACAAACATAAAAATACAGAGTTAAACAGCCGACAACGCTTAATGTTAAATAAACTTTTTGATGGATTTGAAGGAAAACTAAAAACATCAAAATGGGCGAAAATCACAAAATGTTCACAGGATACAGCTTTACGTGATGTAAAAGACTTAATAGAAAAAGGTATATTAAGACAAGAAGAATCAGGTGGAAGAAGTACAAATTATGAATTAAATGATTGAAACACCGTTTCCATAAAGAGCTATTTTATTATGAAAACATTCTGTACTTTTGCTGTATAACGAAGCTTTAGAATCTTGAATAAATTAGATATAATATATGGATTTAAAACTAGAAAACAAACCGGTTATTGTGATGGCTTCTTCTTCCGGTATCGGGCTGGGAGTAGCATTGGAATTTGCAAGAGAAAAAGCTAAAGTAATGCTTTTTGGTAGGTCAAAAGAAAGATTGGAAACAGCCCGGAAATTGATTTTGGAGCAAACCGGTACTGTAGTAAAATATACTGTCGGTGATATTACAAAAAAAAAGGATATAGAGCTGCTTGTTCAAAATACCATAGATTCTTATGGCTATGTCTATGCTTTATTCAATAATACAGGTGGTCCAATTGCTGCAAAATTTAATGAATTAACTGATGAAGACTGGACAAATGCTTTTGAACTTACTTTATTGAGCTATATCCGTTCAATTCGATTGGTTATCCCAATAATGAAAAAAGCAGGAGGCGGCAAAATTGTCAACAATACTTCCATATCCATAAGACGGGCTATTGACAATCTGATTCTCTCCAATACTTTTCGTACGGGAATAGTTGGTCTGAGCAAGACCTTGAGCCGCGAATTAGCAGAAGATAATATCCTTGTAAATGTGGTCGGAGCAGGAAAAACAGCTACTCAGCGAGTAGATTATCTCGATTCTGTCAGAGCAAAAGAACTCAATGTCCCGGTTGAAGTAATTCAAAAACGAAGTGCTGAATCCATACCATTGAGGCGTTATGGTAAAACTGAAGAAATAGCTAAATTAGCTGTTTTTTTATGTTCTGAAGCAAATACTTATATCACCGGTCAAAGCATACTTGTTGATGGAGGAATGGTCGGAGCATATTAGGTTTTTCCATTTTTATCTGTTATAATTATAGAACTCTTTATAAATTAATGTAATTTTGAGTTTTCAAAAAACAAGTGTCGATGATTAAAAGACAGTTTTATCATTTAGGAGAATATGTTTTATGGCTTAGAAAGGTCTTTTCCAGACCTGAAAAATTCAAGATGTACTATAAAGAGACGATTAGGCAAATTGATGAAATTGGTTTTGGCTCTCTCAAAATAGTATTCATAATATCTGTATTTATCGGTGCTGTGACTGCCGTCCAATTATCATATCAATTTGGTGATAGCCTTATACCGGTATATTATATCGGTTATGCGCTTAGGGAAATGGAGATTGTGGAATTAGCTCCAACGATTACCAGTCTTGTTTTGGCGGGGAAAATAGGTTCGAGTATTGCAGCGGAAATAGGTGGTATGAGGCAAAAAGAGATTATTGATGCAATGGAGATAATGGGTGTAAACACACAAGCGTATTTAGTCCTTCCCAAAATTGTTGCTGCAATGTTCTCTATCCCAATGCTTATAATTTTAGCCGCAGCTTTAAGTATTTTTAGCGGGTTTTTAGCTGCTGTGACATTTGGTGATTTTATCCCTTCGGATTTCATTAAAGGGTTGACTTCTTTCTATGATTCATATACGGTTATTATTATGATTATAAAATCTTTTTTCTTTAGTTTTATAATAGTTACAGTTTCAGCATATCACGGATATTTTGTAAAAGGAGGAAGTATCGAGCTGGGTAAATCAGGGACAAAAGCAGTTGTATATAGCGATATTTTTATTTTGGTATTTGATTATTTGATTGCTCAATTGATGATGGGATAAACGAAATTATAGATGATAGTAGCAAAAAATATACATAAATCCTTTGGTGATAAAGAAGTTTTGAAAGGTATTGACTTTGTTTTTGAAAAAAGCAAAACCAATTTGATTATCGGGCGAAGTGGTGCGGGCAAAACTGTATTGCTAAAAGCCTTGGTTGGGCTTATTGCTCCGACAAAAGGTGAAGTTTGGTATGATGATATCAATTTTTATAATTTGACAATCAAAGAAGTCAGGAAATTGAGAAACAAAGTGGGCATGCTTTTTCAGGGCAATGCATTGTTCGATTCTATGAGCATTGAAGCCAATGTGAAATTTCCTCTTGATATGTTTACAGATATGTCGGAGAAAGAGAAACTAAAACAAGTGAATTCAGTTTTGGACAGAGTGGAATTGGAGGGAGTCAACAATAAATACCCTTCTGAAATAAGCGGAGGAATGCAAAAAAGAGTGGGTATTGCCAGGGCGATTGTGATGGAACCGGAATATCTTTTTTGCGATGAACCCAATTCCGGTCTTGACCCAAAAACAGCATTGATTATAGACGATTTGATTAAGGATATTACTGATGAGAAAGAGATGACCACCATTATCAATACTCATGATATGAATTCAGTAATGGAAATCGGTGAGAATATTTTATTGCTTGATCAAGGTAAAGTTGTATGGACAGGTGACAAAGACAAAATTATTAAGAGCAATAATAAATTTATCGATGATTTTATTTTTGCATCACCGTTTTTAAAAAACATGAAAAACAAGGCCTTTGGCTTGAAAAACAAATAATTTACTATGGAAAACTTCAATAAAAGCATATGGATTGGAATCCTTTTGGGAATAGCAGTACCTATAGTCGGTTATGCTGTCACGTTGATGGTTTTTGAGCAATTGGCAAAAATGGGCATAGTCCAATCCTATATGGGACAGTTTTCTCCGGCACAAAGCCGTACAATTTGGGTTATAGGAATAATGTTTAATCTGATTCCTTTTCAGTATTTCAAGGTCAAAAAAGCTGAAAGAGCGATGACTGGAGTACTGATGATGACCATAGTTGCAGTTGTGATCTGGGTAATTTATTATTACAAATTTTTGTTTTAATGCACTTTAATAAATACTACATCATAGCAGGCGAGGTCTCGGGCGATATGCATGCTGCTAATCTGGTAAATGCTATGAAAGAATTGGATTCGAATATTGAATTCAGGGGTTTTGGTGGTGAATTAATGCAAAATGCCGGCGTAAAGATAAGCAGAGGGCTCGACAAATTGTCTCTGGTTGGATTTATTGAAATAATAAAACATCTGGGAACGATAAATGAAAATTTCAGAATCGCTAAACGGGAAATCGTAGAATTCAACCCGACTGCAATTATTCTTATAGACTACCCGGGATTTAATTTGCGTATGGCAGAATGGGCTAAATCAAAAGGAATCATAGTTTACTTTTACGTGGCACCTCAAGTCTGGGCTTGGGGGAAAAAACGAATTGTGAAGATGAAAAAATTCATAGATAAACTTTTTGTAATCCTCCCTTTTGAGCAAGAGTTTTTTAGACAAAACGGATTAGATGTGGAATATGTGGGAAATCCTTTGATCCAAGAAATAGACAGATTTGAGATGGAAGATGATTTTTTGGTAAATCACAATATCCCTGTAAATAAAAAAATTGTCGCATTCCTACCCGGAAGTAGGGAATCCGAAATCAAAAGAAATATAAAATCCGTTATTCCCGTAATCAAAAACAATCTAGACAAATACTTTCTGGTAGCAGCTCGAACCGGCTTAGATACTTCCCATTTTGAAGAATTGGAGTCTCTGGACAATGTGAAGATTATCTTTGATGATTCATATAAAATATTCAATGTCTCTGACGCAGGTATCATAAAATCAGGAACTTCAACTCTGGAAGCAGCCTTATTTGAATTACCTCAAGTTGTTGTCTATAAAGTAAACTATTTGAGTTATTTGATAGTCAAAAACCTTGTAAAAGACCTTAAATTTGTTTCTCTAATAAATCTGATTTTCAATAGAAAAGTAGTAACCGAATTATTGCAACACGATTTTAACCCGGATTTGCTGGAAAAAGAACTGAACCTTTTGTTTGATCCCAATAAACGAAAAGATATGCTTACAGACTATCAAAAGCTCAAAGGCATACTTAAAAAAGAAAAATACGCATCCCAAATAGTTGCAGAAAGCATAATCGCTGCACAAGAAATAAATATATAGATAAGACGGAGGTTCTCGTTAATAGCCGTAGCTATTTTATTAATTTTCCGCTGTGGACGCTAAGGTTTCGCTAAGTATCGCCAAGGCATAAAGTTAAATAATTTTGCCTTAGCGTCCCTTTGCGTGACCTCCGTGATACTCTGCGGGAATCCCAAGAGAATGCTTGTTTTCTTCGTTCGCACTAACTACTTCTTCATCACTATTGACCAAATCGCTCTCAAATCACCTTCCTTATAATTAATAGCCTCGTCTTTTGGATAAAACTTTTTGATTTCCTTGTATGTCTCAGGTTTTATGTCTTGCCCAATAACACCGTGACAATTTAAACAGACTTTATCGATGAAGATAGGAGCAAAAAAATGAATTTCATCTTTTGTTTTTCTCACCATTGGTTTTATCTTCTCTCCTTTTGCAATTTGTTTGTGATATTGTGAAAGAATAGCTATTTCCTCTTGATTAGGAGCATCGTTTTTCAGATTTCTTAGTTTCAAACTTGTTCTTTTTATTTTTACATTATGAACAACGGACATTGAATCCATTAATTTTTTAGCTGCTGCATTGCACACTTTTATACCATTAACCAATCCACCTTCGTGAATAGCAGCTTTTAATTTTCCTTTTAGAGTTTTACCGGTACTTTTAGCTATTTTGACGCCTTTTTGAATATAATCAGGACTATCAACAGCTTTTTTCTCAACTTTGACTTCTTCTGTAGTTGATTTTTGAGTATCCACTTTTTTACTTGTATCGTTTTTGCATGAAGCAAAAATTGTCAATAATACGATTAGAGGCAGAATAATTTTTTTCATATTACCAATATTGATTTACGTGATTTAATGATTTTTAAGGAAATAAATAATTATCTTATTTAAAGTCTAACAGTTTTTATTTTTAATTGTTCATTTAGTGGTTTCAATTCTTGTTTTAACATGTTTATTTTAGTACTTTAGCCGATTCAATTAACTATTTTCGGTATATGGTAAACCCACTACTAATAAAACCCCAAAGTATTGTAGTTGTTGGCGGCTCTGATAATACAAACAAACCCGGAGGTAAAGTTCTGGAGAACTTAATCAATGGTGGGTTTCAGAATCTATATGTTTTAAATCCCAAATCAGATACTGTACAAGGTATAAAATCTTATACTGATATAGACTCATTGCCTGAGATTGATCTTGCTATTCTCGCTATTCCTGCCAGGTTTTGTTATGACACGGTCGTAGGTTTATCCAAAAAAGGGACTGATTCTTTTATTATCTTATCGGCAGGATTTGGAGAATTAAATGAGGAGGGAAAAAAAATAGAAAATAAACTTGTTGATTTTGCGAATAATGCCGGCATAAGTATTCTGGGACCTAATTGTATAGGTATAATAAACGGATATTACAAGGGAGCTTTTACCACCCCAATACCCGATTATAATCCCAAAGGCGTTGATTTTATATCAAGTTCCGGATCTACAGCCGTGTTTGTAATGGAAGCCGGAATAAAAATGGGAATGCAATTTTCAAGCGTATATTCTGTAGGGAATGCTATACAGATTCAAGTGGAAGATATACTGGAGTTTTTTGATAATAGTTATAAAAAAGGAGAAAGTTCCAATCTGATAATGCTCTATATCGAACAATTGAGCAATCCCGGAAAATTGCTAAAACACAGTCGTAGTCTAATCGAAAAAGGCTGTAATATCGTTGCTGTGAAAGCAGGTCTAACCGATGCAGGGGGTCGTGCTGCATCATCTCATACAGGTGCTATGGCAAGTCCTGAAATTGTTGTTGAAACACTTTTTAAAAAGGCGGGGATTATACAGTGTTATAGTAGAGAAGAAATGCTTTATGTTGCAGCTGTGTTGTTTTACGGAAAGCCCATGGGTAAAAATGTGGCTATTATTACTCATGCAGGTGGCGCAGGAGTGATGTGTGCAGATGCATTGGAAAAAGGTGGTATGACAGTACCCGAAATAAAAGGTAAAAAAGCAGAAGAATTATTAGCCCAACTATATACAGGCTCGTCAGTCTCCAATCCGATTGATTTTTTGGCAACAGGTACAGCCGAGCAACTTGGAACAATCATTGACTATTGCAATAATGACTTTGAAGAAATAGATGAAATGATTGTGATTTTCGGTAGTCCCGGTTTGTTTGATGTCACAGATGTTTATAATCTGTTGTCCCAAAAAATAGATACTTCATCAAAACCGGTTTATCCTGTTTTACCCTCTCCGGTCAATACTGAAAAAGCGATGGAAGAATTTGTCAAGAAAGGTAAAATCTTCTTTCCCGATGAATCGATTTTGGCCAATGCAATATCAAAAATATATAATAAAACTCCGTTATTTCCCCTGATTGATTACAAAAAAAAGGAAACCAACAAGGTTTTGGTAAGTATTGTAAACAATGCAAAAAATCGCTACCTCAATCCTGAGGAAGTAACTAAATTTTTAAACTTTGCGGGGATAAATCAAGTTCCTGAATATATAGCTAAAAGCGAAAATGAATTGGAAAAAATAATTACTGAAACAGATTTTCCAATCGTGATGAAAGTGGTAGGACCGGTTCATAAAAGCGATATCGGAGGTGTCGTTTTGAATATCAATTCCTTTGTTAAAGCTCATGAAGAATTCAACCGCTTGATAAAAATAAAAGATGCAACCTCAGTCATGATTCAACCGATGCTCAAAGGTATGGAATTATATATTGGAGCAAAAAGAGAAGATGATTTGGGGCATATTATAATGATGGGAATGGGAGGTATATATCTCGAAACAATCAAAGATATAAAATCGGTTTTATCTCCGGTTAGCCCTGATGAAATCGACTATCTTATAAAATCATTAAAAACTTATAAGATACTCAAAGGTACAAGAGGCAGTAAAGGAATTGATTTGAAAGAATTTTCAAATAATATATTGAATTTGGATAAATTGCTCCATAACTATAAGCAAATTTCGGAAATTGATATTAATCCCTTAATTGCTACCGGAGCCGGATTATTTGCCGTAGATTGCAGAATTAGAATTGACTATTGATATTTATTTTTCGACTTAAAACCAATTAACCATGGGAAAATTTACTTATGATTTTGAAGAATATAGCAAAGCTGATTGGCTTGAAATTATAAAAAAATCACTAAAAAAAGGCTCTATTGATGATTTTGAATGGAAAATAGATGATGAAGTGAAAGGTAAACCTTTTGCTCACAAAGATGATATCACTGATGACTATTCCGCTATTGCTCCGGGTGACAACGATTGGAAAACAGGTTTGGATTATAGTCTAATCGATAATGATGATTTCAATGAGTATTTTAAAACTCACTTGAAATTCGGTCTTGAATCTGCAATAATCAATATCAATCATAGTCAAATCGATATCAATAGCTTATTTGAAAGCGTTGATATAGATAATAAAGAACTGATATTTAATACAAGGTATGGTGTTGATCAAATTCTGTTTTTGGAATACCTCAAAGACTATTTTGAAGAAAGAGAAATCGATATCGAAAAACTTGATATAGTGTTGAGATTGCCTATTAACAGACCCGGTTCAATCTTGGAATTGGAAGAATATAGCAAGATTCATTTCCCTAATATTCAATTTTACTTTAAGACGGAAAGAGAATTATCCAATTCTCCTGTCAATTATTTGGCTGAATCCTTTAATACTCTTACGGCATTTATTAAAAAAACAAAAATAGACGATACTCAGCTTGAATGGCTTTTGGGTAAATTAAAATTTCATTTTTTCATGAATGGAACTATTCTTACTGATATTTCCACATTGAGAGCATTCAAAATACTTTGGAAAAACTATTTGAAATCATTTGCAACAAAAGATTTTTCTGCTAAAATAATATTGGGAATTAATCACGATTCTTATACCGATGATGAAAATAATGATCTTATAATGGCAACAATTCTATCTATGTGCGGAGCTATTGCAGGAGTTGATTCTATAAATATAGCTCCAAGGACAGAAGGAATTACTGATATGAAAAACACAATGAGACTGATGCTCAATATCCAGAATATACTCAAATTGGAAAGCAATATGTCACTTGTGAGTGATGCTATGGCAGGCAGCTATTCCATCGAGGATGCCACAGATCATATCGCCATAAAAGCTTGGGAAAAAATACAAGGGTAAAACAGGAATTGGCCAATAAAAATAAAAAATATTTGAAATTATTTGAAACTAAATAAGTATTTGCGTAACTTTGCGCTCGCTTTTATAAAAGATGTGAAGACATTTTGATTTTCCCGCTGTACAGCGGGAGTTGAGCATCTGACGTTCCGAAAGAAGTTTCAGAATGATGTAAATAATAATTTGGTCCCATAGCTCAGTTGGTTAGAGCACCTGACTCATAATCAGGTGGCCCAAGGTTCAAGTCCTTGTGGGACCACAGCATCAAGCCTTTAAATCGTTGATTTAAGGGCTTTTTTATTTTAACAGTGTTTTTATTGGAAAACTGTTTTAATGTTATATCTTTGTGCATTAAAAAAAATCGTTATATAATAAAATAAATAAATAATTTACCACATGAAAACTAAGTTATTGATAATCGTATTTGGAATATTTGTTATATCCTCTTGTAAAGTAAATAATAAAAGCACTGATCATGAATGGATAACAAATATAGAGGAGGGTTTTGGGATTGCAAAAAAAGAAAACAAGGCTGTTTTTGCTTTATTTACAGGTTCGGATTGGTGTCCTCCTTGTAAAAAATTGCATCATGATGTTCTTGAATCACAAGAATTTTTAAATTTTGCTAAGGATAATCTTGTTTTAGTAATGTTTGATTTTCCGCGTAAGCACAAACTCGATCCGGCTCAATCAAAATACAATAATGAGCATAAATTAAAATACCACATAAGAGGATTCCCAACGGTCATAATGCTGGATGAAAACGGTAAAGAACTGGATAGATGGGTAGGATACAGAACTACAGAATTGTCCAATACATTAAATAAGTATAAGACGGCTTTAGGGAAAAAATAGTAAACAAAGTGATTTTTTTAGTTGAAATTAATCAAGGACTATATTAATATAATTTATGTTACACTTTTGGTTATTTTTTTACTGAGAGTGATAGAATTGATATTTATTGTATATAATTTTGGATTTTTATTTAATATTATCGGTTTTGAGATAATTGGATTTCTCCTTGATATTATAATTATAGGATTTTTTCTATTCTTGTGGTATTTTCCATACAGATTGTTCTATAGAAAATACCCAAAGTTCACCAATTTTATTTTTCTATCCGGTATTATTGTTTTTGACGCTTTGCATCTGAGCATACTTAAGTATTTTCTGTATCAGTTAAGACCATTGGATATATTTCTTTATTCGCATTCGCTGAGGGAATCTCTTTTTTCATACAAGACATCCAATACAAATTATTCGGATGTATTATTGATATCGATATTTATTACAGCCGTTGTGATTATTTCTTATCGAACAATTAAAAACAGAGTGGTTTCCGAAGTGGAAGCAAAGAAAGTAAAATTGGTATTACTTGCGACTATTATATTATTTCCTATATTTGAGATGTTTGGGGTTTTTAATTTCAACAATATTACAATTAATAAATCTTATTATTTCTATAAGAGGTCTATCGGTTATGCATTTGATAAGGAGGCGCAAAAATTCATAAAATTTGATAAAAAAAATGTATCGGAATTCCAAAATATTTTAGGCGGCAAAGATTATATCTCCACTGAATATCCCTTATTGCACAGATTTGAAAACTCGGATGTTTTGGGTAAGTATTTTGAAATAAGTGAAAGAAAACCCAATTTGGTTTATATTATTGTAGAGGGTATGAGCGATGAGTTTATTCACGATTTCAAAGGGATTAAATTTATGCCTTTTATCGATAGTCTCAGCAAATCGAGTCTTTATTGGGACAATTTTTTTACATTAGGAGAAAGATCATTTGCAGTTGTCCCCTCTATAACAGGAGGTTTGCCATATGGTGAAAGAGGTTTTACATTGCTCAATAAATTACCCTATCATTTTTCATTAGTCAATATACTTAAAAAGAATGGTTATTATAGTATATATTTTGACAGTCAAGACGCTTGGTTTCACGACAAAGACAAATACTTTAAATTTGATAATATCGACAGAATTTTTGATAAGAACGATTTTAGTTCTGAATTTAAAAAAGTAAAAGTAGGAAAAGAAAGGAATTTTTGGGGTTTTACAGACAAAGATTTATTCAATCAAGCCTTGATAACTATGGATACATTGCCTGAAGACAAAAGACTTGAAGTATATTTTACCGGTACTATGCATTCTCCTTTTTATATTGATGACAAAGAGAAATATATTTCGCGCTTTGAGTATAATGCCAAATATATAAGGGATGAAAATACTTTGGAATTTTTTGATGTATATAAAAAACAACTCCTTTCATTGATGTACACCAATGATGCTATCCGGATGTTTTTGGACAAATATAAAACTCGAGATGAATACAAAAACACTATTTTTATTATTACCGGTGACCATCCAATGACGGAAATTCCTCCTGAAGACGGAGTGAAAAAATATCATGTACCTTTGATTATTTATTCCCCTATGCTCAAAGCATACAAAACATTTCACGGTATTTCGAGCCATTTAGATGTATTTGAAACTATGTTGTCATTTCTGAATAGCAACTATAAAATTGATATTCCGAAAATATCTACATCTTTAGGCTATAAACTCGATACGTCTTCAACTGTAAGACACGACCGGGTATATGCATTTATGAATGACAATAGGGAAATTGTCGATTTATATGACAAAGGCTATTTCTTATCCAATGAAAAATATGTTTTCAAATTAAAGCCGGGATTTAAAATCTATGAAATTAAGAATACTAAAGCCAAAAGAAAACTGGGGAAAAAGCTGGATGTTTTTAATAATGTTAATAACTATGTTACGCTAAAGGATAAATTATTGCCCGAAACAGATTATATGAATTTTTTCGGATACAAACCGATCTATTCATATAAAGATACTACTTGTACTACTTTCAATGATGAATACAGTTATATTGTCAAAGATATACCGGTTAGTAACGATAGTATGTACATCGATATTTCACTTGAATTTACTCCGAAAATCAATGAAAAAACATCAGTTTACTGTATTCTAAGCACAAAAAACGGAGATGTATTGTCAACAAATAGCTACAATCTTGCATATAGGCTACAAGAGCATATCAAAATAACAAAAGCCAATATTAGCGATACCACAATCTATCTATCTGTCTATATGGACAACAAAACACATAAGAAAAAAGAGTATTGCAAACCTGCTATTAATGTATATACTAAATAAATATTAGAATTATATAAATATTATAGAAGAATTTCACTTTTCCATTTCTTTGTATTATCTAGAACCCACCTCAATCCTCCCTTACAAGGGAGGAAGCTGCAATCCGCAAAAGCAACACTTCTTATTCTATAAGACTAATTTATTTATGACAAGATAAACCTAATAATTTAGCTTTTAATAACAATCAAGTATATCCACTTCTTTCCTTTTGAGAGTGGGGCATTTCTTTTTTTGTATAAATCAACTTGTGTGCAAAGTAAGTGGCATAGCCTATCCCTCTACAAGCGTAAGCAACATCACATTTTCGATATGATGGGTGTGGGGAAACATATCTACAGCTTGTGATTTAATCACATTGTATTTGGTACTAAGCAGTGCTACATCTCTAGCTTGTGTCGATGGATTACAACTGATATAGACTATTTTTTTGGGAGATATTCGCATCATTGTCTCTACTACATCTTTGTGCAAACCTGCTCTTGGGGGGTCAACAATAATGATATCCGGCTTGTCAAATTTATCATTTAGTATATCTTTGACATCTCCTACTAAAAATGAAGCATTTTCAATACCATTTAATTTTGCATTGATTTTGGCATCTTCAATTGCTTCGGGAACCAATTCAATACCCAAGACTGATTTAACTTTTTTTGCGATATATAGAGCTATACTTCCGATACCTGTATATAAATCCAGGACATTCTCATCTCCTCTGAAATCAGCAAAATCAATGGCTATATCATAAAGTACCTTTGATTGGAATGTATTGGTTTGAAAAAAAGATTTGGGTGAGATAATAAATTCCACATCACCAATTTTTTCTTTGATATCTTTTTCGCCAAAGTAATTGATAACTTCTAAGTCCCACATTGTATCATTTACCTTTGGGTTAATCACATAATTGAGGCTTGTGATATCCGGAAATCTCTTGATTATGGCATCG
>JALVEE010000042.1 GCA_027008645.1 Saprospiraceae bacterium | reverse complement strand
TACATGACAATTGTTACAATTTTGGAACAATGGAAGTATTGCCGGATGATGGATCACACTACTATGATATATATGCTATAGAAGTATCAGTGGATGGAGACTATAATTTTAGTATGAGTGATGATAATGGTAAAGCGATATTAGGTATATATGAAACTTATTTTAACTCTGCAGAAGTTTGCAGTAATCTAATATGGGGAGATGGTGGATATTTCAATTTCTTAGGATCATTCTATGTAGAGCCGAATAATACTTTGACATTGCAAGCAGGAAAACAGTATTATCTGGTAGTATCTGACTTTGATGATTTATACAAAGGAAAATATACATTGGAGATAGTGCCACCGGCAGACGGGCATGTTAACTTTACACAGGCGGTTTATTCAGATAAATGTACGTTTGCAGGCTGTTATAACCCCAAAAAGGATTACGTATTTGAAGCGCCGGATGTAACAGATAACTGTGATGTTGATGTTGTACTATTATCTTCTGATGTTGTGGATATGGAAGGTTGTGGGAAACAAAAATTTGTAAATGTATGGCAAGCTACAGATTTGGGTGGCAATACTGTGACTTGTACACAAGAATATATTTTACAAGGAACAGATTTAGGTAAAATCAAGTGGCCTGTAAATTATGATGATCTACCGTTTAATAAACCGATGCTTGAATGTGACGGTAGTTATCCATTGGATCAGTACGGAAACCCAAGCCCATATAATAAAGGCGGTTTGGAAGGTACGGGCAAACCCTCAGGATTTAGCAATGCGTGCGGTACAGTAGAGATATTCTATACAGACGAAGTATATACTGAAGATGATGGTGTGGTTTGTGGAACAAAGATAATCAGAACTTGGACTGTGGTTGATGATTGTACGGGAGCTGTATTGAAGCACAAGCAGATAATAAGGATTACAGACAAGACAGCACCTGAATTTATGGTAAATGAGGATATAGTTGCAAAAGCAAAAGCATATATATGTAATGCGAATGTTGATATGCCTACGATAATGCATCTAAATGACAACTGTTGTGCTACTCCAAAATGGTGGATAACAACAGATATGAACTTTGAAATCGAAGGAGATATCAATGGAAACGGATATGTAGATGCAAATGAGACATGGACGGTAATGAATGTACCACTTGGAAATTATACAGTATGTTATCACGCTGTTGATTGTTGTGGAAACGAAGTGACGCAATGCTTCAACCTAAGAGTAGAAGACCAAAATCCACCGGTAGCGGCATGTGAGCAATTCAAGCAAGTATCGTTGACAGCTATGGGTAATGCAAGATTATATGCATATGACTTGAGTTCAGGCTCATTTGATAATTGTAATCCGGTACATTTCAAGATATTGAGAGTAAATGATGATCTTGAATACGATGGTGGATGTCAAGAATTGAATGGAGATGACAAGCCTAGTACACCAAGATATAGAGATGATAATGGAAATTGGAAGAACAATGAAGTATGGTACGACGATGATGTATATTATTGCTGTGAAGATGTAGGAAGAGATGTGATGACATCATTGAGAGTATTTGATACGGATCCGGGTGCAGGCGCGATTAATCCAAAGAGATTTTTACCTGGAGGAGATTTGTACGGACACTACAATGACTGCTGGGCAATGGTACATGTAGAATGTAAGATTCCACCTGCATTGACATGTCCTGACTTGGAAGTTACATGTGAGGAGAGTTTAGACCCATTCGAAAATACAAGATTGATGCCTGAAGTGATAAGCGTATGTGGATTGGATACAATATACAAAATTGATAAGAGAGATAACGGTATCTGTGGAGGAAAGATAACAAGGACTTGGACTGCCATAGGATGCGGAATGCCGACAAGTTGCAGACAAAAAATCACAATTACTACCACGGAAGAATTTGATCCATGTACAATCACATTCCCAAAAGACGTCAAGGCTGATTGTTCAGAAGACCTTAAAGAAGGTAAAGAACCGAAATGGGATGAGAATCCATGTAATGTAGTTACAGCAGAAGTTGTCCATGAAGACACCTTTAGATTTGTTGATAATGCTTGCTATAAGATAGTGAGAGAATGGGCGGTAATCGATTGGTGTGTATATGAACCGAATACCGGAGCAGAAGACAATGTTGATGCCATAAGTGGTAGGAAATTGAATTGTGCCCAATTGGTTAGAGACGGATATTATAGATATACACAAGTATTGATGGTTACTGACTTTATCCCACCGACGATACATGTAACAGATGCATGTATTGGATTTACCGACGGATGTGTAGCAGAGGGAGCGACAGTTACAGCATATGCTACTGATTCATGTAATGTAGAGCAGAAATTTAACTGGAAATATATAGTGACCAATATGGATACTTGGGAGACAGTACAATATTCATATAATTATACGCCAACACCAGATACAGGAGTGAAAGGAAAGCGTACTAAGGACAATTTGGATAGAACAGCAGTTGCCAGTTTGCTAATAGTAAATGCAATACCTGAAGGACACTATAGGGTTACTTGGATTGTTGGAGACGGATGCGGCAATGCAAATACGGCATATCAATATTTTGATGTAGTCGATAAGAAAGCACCAACCCCTGTTATGGTAAATGTGGCTACAGCCTTGATGCAAAATTGTATGGTAGAGGTATGTGCTAAGCAATTTGACAAGGGAGGATGTGACGGAAGTTGTATATCATCTTTTGATAATTGTACCCCCAAGGAAGAGTTGTACTTTACGTTTAATGAAGTACTACCAAAATTGGAAGTTAATCCTAATAAATGGCAAAAACAATATGCGAAATACGGAAGATACTTCTTTGATCCGGAAACAGGATTAATCTCAAATGAGGAAAAATATATGTTTGGAGAAGCATATGCATGGGATCCTGTAAACAGGACAGCATGTAGAGTATTTGGATTAGACAGAGATGGAAATGCCCCTGATCTTACTAATTTCTTGAAGATATATGTTTGGGATAAATTTGCTTTGAATGATGATTGTGATGATAATAACTTTGATTATGCGACAGTAGTATTGAATATCAATAAAGGAGATGAAGACGATTGTCCCGGATTTGGATCATTGGTATCAGGAAAAGTAAGTACCTGCTCAAATGACAAGGCGGTATCAAATGTAAGAGTTTCCTACAACGATAGTGAGAATATCAAGGAGTCATTGAGTAATGCAAACGGGGAGTACTCAATAGAATTGGGTAATCACAGTTACAAAGTCACTGCTACCAAGACAACGGCAGGCATAGAAGGAATTTCTACATTGGATATAGTACTAATCCAAAAACATTTGTTGGGAATTAGGAAAATAAAAGATGTATGTAAGTACGCAGCAATGGATGTGACAGGTGATGGTAAAGTGACTGCATCAGATATATTGAAGTTGAGAAAGAAGATACTGGGTAGTGTTGAGAGAAAAGTTGAATGGAATTTTATAGACGATTCATATTTGGAAGATCATCCGACTACAAGTGGATTTTCACTTAAGAATTCATATACCAAAACAGTGTTAGTTAAGGACAATAAGACCCAAAGCAATACTGATTTTGTTGGAATTTATGCAGGAGATGTTAATTTGAGTAGTTCAATATTGGAGAATAGAAGTGCAGAAAACACTATTATCGAGGTTGATAATATTGATTTGGTTGAGGGAACAGAGCTTGAAATTCCAGTATATGGAAAGGATATCACTGAATTGTATGGAGCGCAAATGAC
Source organism: Saprospiraceae bacterium (assembly GCA_027008645.1). Lineage (GTDB taxonomy): Bacteria > Bacteroidota > Bacteroidia > Chitinophagales > Saprospiraceae > JADJGA01. The sequence continues at coordinate 12,804 of JALVEE010000042.1, read as the reverse complement.
AATGAGTATAGGCGGATTGGAGATACAAGAATTGAAGCCGGGATTGATGAATGTTGGTAGAGCGAATTACAATATTGCAGACGGACAATTGGTATTGAGTTGGAGTGATGCAATGGGTATTGAGAATACCGGTAACAATGTACTATTTACGATAGTTGCTAAATCCAAGATTACCGGAGAGCTGTTAGATGTATTAAGTATTAATGATAGTGAATTGAAATCAGAAAGCTATACGGGAGCGGATCTTGAAATAAAGAGGGTGAAGTTGGATTATAGAAATGTGGAGAATATATACAGACTATATCAAAATGAGCCTAACCCATTCTCAGATAAGACAATTATCGGATTTGAGTTGCCTCATAATAGCGATTATAGTTTGACTGTATTTGATGTTACAGGAAAATTGATAAAGAAAGTAAGCAGAAAGGGTAAATCAGGTTACAACTCCGTTGAAATGACGAAAGAAGAACTTGGAGCATCCGGTGTACTTTATTACCAATTGGAAGCAGGAGATTTCATAGGCACTAAGAAAATGATTATTTTGAAATAATAGTCTGATGATTTTATTAAAAAAGGCTCGAAATCAATTTGGTTTTGAGCCTTTTTTTAAATCGTAATATTCTTGGGTTTTAGTATTTTGAGCTCGTAATAGAAATACTGGTGAATAATTCGGGTTAATGAGTATTTCACTTTCTGCTATTCTGCTATTTACATTTATCACGCTGTATAGTGAGATAGATGTTTTTGTTTTATAAAAATAAAATACAATATATATCACAATATTTTTTACATTTAATTGTTAGTGTATTGTCCAATTGGTTTTGAGAATATGGCTATGTAAAACGAAGCTAATTTGGTATAAAAATCCTACAGAAATAATGTAATATGAGAGTGCTTTTAGCAACATATTTTACTTTTTTCATCACCTTTGTTGGTATTTCACAGCAGGTGAGGTTTTATGCTACTACCGATGCTAAAGAGGTCTTTACAGATAGTTATTTTTCTGTAAAATTTACTATTGAAAATTCAGAAGGAAATAGCTTTACACCACCTGACTTTTATCAATTGAAAGTAGTATCAGGTCCGAGTACTTCCAGTAAAGTAAGTATTATAAACGGTGTACGAAGTAGTAAAAAATCATATTCCTATACTTTGATAGCTAAGAAACCCGGGGTTTATACTATCGAACCTGCGAAGATTACTATTGGAGGTAAAGTATATAAATCCAATACTCTAAAGATAAAAGTTAGAAAGAGGGATAAATCTAAAAATCCCGGAAATGATACGGGAGAAAAATTCTTCGTTAAGGCCGAATTAAGTGATTCTATTGCATATCCCGGGCAGGAATTGGTACTAAAGTACAAAGTTTATACATCAGTTGATATATCAAATTATCGATTTGTTAATGAATCCGAATATGAAGGTTTTATCGCTCGTGAATTAAATGTAAATCAATCTCAGGAAAGGAGGATAATCGGCGATAAGGAATACGTGGTATATACGCTTAAAACTATTGCTTTATTTCCTCAAAAAACAGGATTGATAGAAATAGATCCTGCAAATATTGTTATTAGCGTGCCTGACGCGAGATCGAGAAATGTTTTTTTCAGATCATCGAAATCATATCAGGCATTGACAAATAGTCTTTCTGTTAATGTATTGCCCTTGCCTCCAAAACCCAGTGAGGAAGTTTCTGATAATGTAGGAAAGTTTTATATCAAAGCCAAAATAAGAAAACATAGGGTTACGACTGATGATGCGTTGCCATTGACTATACAAATTGATGGAACGGGTTTGGGAAAATTTATTGAGGCTCCGGATATTGCAAATGAATTGAAAGATTTTGAAGTTTATGATCCTAAGTTGATGAGCCAGAAGGAATATATAATGGAAGGGAAATTGTATAGCAGAAAAATATTTGAATACCTTTTGGTTCCTCGAAAAGCCGGTAAGTATAACTTGAAATTTCCTTATACTTATTTTGATACCGATAGTGCTAAATACATTACCATTTACGCTTATCCCGGAACTATCCAAGTCTCTAAAGGAAAAAATTCGGGTTCGGTTGACAGGTCAAAAATACTTGAGAAATACAAATTGAAGCCATTAAAGGAAGATATTTCATTACATAGGAAAGCGAAGCCTTTTTTTAATACAATTTTATACTGGCTATTATTAGGAATTATTTTTATGTCAATTCCATTGATGTATTTATACAGAGGGTATTTGATTAAACAAGGTAATATCGATATTGCAGTTGTTAAAAGAAAAAGAGCGGCAAAAGAGGCATTGAGAAGATTACTTAGGGCTAAGGAACTTATGGGTCAGGGAGATGCAAAAGGATTTTATAAAGAGATTTCAGATGCATTATTGAAGTTTGTCGCTGATAAATTGGATATACCTAATATTGAATTGAATAAAGACAATGTGAAATCAAAGTTATTATCACTGGGTGTTTCAGAATTGAAATCCGAAGAATATATTGATTTACTCAAAGAATGTGAAGTGGCGCTATACGCGGGTAATCCCAATGAAAATATGAAAAGTATTTTTGAGAAAACTAAAGATCTAATAACAGAACTCGAACTGAAAATATAGCAATATCCCAATTGGAGAGTAAGATGTACTGACAAAAGCAAAAGGAGAGTTTATTCAAACCGTATAATTTTACAAGCTAAGCTATCAATCAAACAGCGTATTACCTGCTCCCCCGTATTTATTTACTCCAAGATGTTTATAAGCTTTATTGGTTACTATTCTTCCTCTTGGAGTACGTTGAATAAATCCTTCCATTATTAAGAAAGGTTCGTGTACTTCTTCCAATGTTCCTGCTTCTTCTCCAACGGCTGTGGCTATTGTCGTCATTCCGACAGGTCCACCCTTAAATTTATGGATAATAGTACTGAGAATCTTGTTGTCCATTTCATCCAATCCATATTCATCAACATTGAGAGCTTCCAGGGCAAATTTTGCAATTTTCACATCTATGGTACCATCTCCTTTGATTTGAGCAAAATCCCTTACTCTGCGCAATAGGGCATTAGCAATCCTGGGAGTCCCTCTACTTCTTCTCGCTATTTCAATAGCTCCCGATTCGGTAATTTCCATATCCAGAATTTTAGCACTTCTGTAAACTATTGACTTTAATGTTTCGGTATCGTAGTAATCAAGATGAAATGTTATACCGAATCTCGCTCTCATCGGAGAGGTAAGGAGCCCCATTCTTGTGGTTGCACCAACGAGGGTGAATGGTTCCAGATTAATCTGAATGCTTCTGGCATTTGGACCGGAATCAATCATAATATCTATGCGATAGTCCTCCATTGCGGAATAGAGATATTCTTCTACTACATTGTTCAATCTGTGTATTTCATCGATAAACAGTACATCATTTTCTTGAAGATTGGTGAGTAATCCGGCAAGATCGCCCGGTTTTTCGATAACCGGACCGGATGTTATTTTTACATTTGCACCCAACTCATTGGCCACGATGAAAGCTAAAGTGGTTTTTCCCAATCCGGGAGGACCGTTTAGCAATACATGATCCAGTGCTTCGCCTCTTAATTTAGCTGCTTCAATAAACACCTTGAGGTTATCAACTATTTTAGACTGCCCCATAAATTGGGATAAGTCTTTTGGTCGCAAAGCCTTATCCAATTGTTTATCTTCACTTGAAAATGAAGCTCCGGTAGCATCTAGGTTTTGGTTGAACATAATATTATGATAATTAAACAAGCAAAGATAGTAAAATAATTTAATATCATCAAAAAAGCAATAGTCAGAAGTATATTTCATTTTTTTTCTCGTTATTAAAAGAGATTTTGTTGATGTGGGCAACATTGCGTACCTACTGCATGCATTTTAGTTGGTTAATAGCTTTTTTTACCCATATTTGTATCTAAGGGCGCATTGATGTAAGTATATAGAAGTATAAAGGATTAATTTCATAAGTGGGGTGGTCTGTGCATATAGAAAAATTAAGCTTATATGTAAAAAATGATTTGCACCTATAGTATGTTGTTTGTAGTACTATTTGAATAGAGGTAAAATTAAAATAATCAAAAATAATTGTAAGGATTCTCAATACTCTACGACTAATATGAGATTAAATATTTATCAATAAAAAAAAATTAAATTATGAGAAGATTTACTTTAACAATTTTACCAATGCTGTTTTTGTTTTTAGCCCTTGGTTTTCAGTCATGCAAGAAGGATGATGAGCCCAAAGAATTTATTGCGGATGATAATACGTTTGCAAATTATGATGCTTGGAGTCTTGATGTAACAAGATATGGAATAGATCCATCTTTAGGACCTGCTCACGGTGGCAATGACTCAACAACAGTTAGAAAGATTTATTTTAAGGATGGTGTCAAAAGATCAGGTGATGAATATCCTATCGGAGCCACTATATTAAAATATTCTTATAATTCTAATGGTCAGGTTAATGTTAGAACAGGAATGGTCAAAAGAGGAAATAATTTTGATCCGGAACACAACAATTGGGAATATTTCATTATAACACAGGATGGAAAAATTGCTGAGGATGCAAATGGCAAAAAGAAAAGAGGTGCAAATCTCAATAATGGAGGGTGTGTTAGCTGTCATAGTGGAGCATCATCAAAAGATTATATTTTTACAAAATAATGCAAATTTTAGTTTGTTTAGTTAGTCGTTTTCATTGAATTTAGAAAAATTCGATGAATAATAATAGCGCCTTAGGAGAATTTCCCCCAATTCACTAAGGCGTTTTTTTATGCCCCCAATTGATATATCTAATAAAACTCACATTGATATATTTCTTATAAAAAACTATTTTATATCACATTCTCCCTTTGTATAATACTGAAGTTGTGCACAATATATTTTAATAGTCTCTACACATATATAACAACACTCTATTTATGTTTGAAGTACCATAGCTATTTTGGCATGCTGTGGTACATAACTTGCATTAAAACAAGTATAAACAATATCTGCAAGAAAATACATCAAATTTTAATGAACCCGTGGACTTGGGCGGTTTACCCTTTATTAAATTAAAGGGTGACCGCTTTTATCTAATCATACCCACGTTTTGTCAAATTATAGAGATATCCTATGTGAAATCCTGCCAAACTATAATTTTGCTTGATTGGATTGCCTGAAATGTTAAAATTGCCCGGGATATATCTAAACCGTGCACTTATAAACATTTCGCCTTTATAGGATACAGATGTAATCAAATTGATTCCGGCAAAATAGCTAAAACCGATACTATTTTTAAACATATTTGCATCTGTTACGGGTAAAATAGTTTTTGGTGCTGACAGTATTTTTCCGGTTTTTCCCGTTCTTATATTGAATATTGCTCCAAGTTCTGCTTCCAGTGAAAAGTTTTTGAATGGAAATCTATATCCCAAAGTAAAAGGGATATCTATTAGATGAAAATAATAATGTTGACTCAAATTTCTTTCAATATTGATATCTCTTATGATATCTCCCATTATTACAGTAAGAGTATCTCCGTTTTCTGACTTGGTAACAGAAATTATACCTTGTATAGTATCGTGTTCTATATATGAATATTTATGCTTTAGTCTATCTGTGATTCGGGTATAAGATACTCCGAGTTTTGCATAAAGCGGAATATCATCTCTGATAAGTTTTGTAAAAATAGCTGCTTGCAGTCCTTCTAATGGTTTTTCATAAGCATTTCTAATATCAAAAACTTCATTTGGTTCGACACTTCTGTAACTTAAACTTTTAAAAGGTTTAAGTATCCCTGCTTCTACACCAATTAGCCAATTAAGTCTAAATTTGGGTCCAAAAGAGTAGCAACCTGTAGGATCTCCCCAAAGGCTTTTTGTCTTCAAAATTTTACGAGTCTTAAAGTTCTCGATTAATGAGTAATTGTTATTGTTTATATCAGGAATATTTAGAAGTTTCCGGGTTTTTAAGTCTTTACTGGTATATTCCAAATTTTCTTTTTTAGCTTTTATATCCTTGTTTTTTGATATTTGAGTTGTATTTACAAGTGTTGGTTTGTTTTCTTTTTTTGTATTGATGAAATTATTTTTTTCCCTCTTATTTGAAATAATAGTATTTACATTTAAGGCTTTCTTTTTTGTCTTTGTAATAGGTTTTTCTTCTATTGCTTCTTTTTTTGTTAAATTGGATACAACTGATGGAGAAGAGTTAAGTTCTTTATTTTGAATTTCTTTGTCCTCTGATTTTTTATTGAAAGGTATTATTTTAGAGCTTTTATTATTGTAATTATATATGCCAAAAGGTATTGAAAAAGCCAATATCACCATAATAAATAAAAACAACCATTTTTTTCTTCCTGCATTGTTTTTTTCAGAATGGATACCGGCAATAAGAGCATTGGTATCAACGAAAGCCGTCGAATTATAGACTTCATTTTTTATATGATTTTCAAACTCTAAATATTTCATGTGTTTAATTTTTTTTATTGAACAAAAGATGCAAAAAATTTCTGCACCCATGTAACCGCTTCGCTCTCTCATATTTTTTTTAATCATGCACCTGCGTGTATTTTATGATTAATAAAAATTATGTTCGTTTCATGTGTTTACTTTTTGTTGTTTATTTAGTATTTCTTAGTAATTTCCAATTCTCATTCGTTCTGCTATATCATTGCTCTCAATCATTTTTATAATACTTGTTCTTGCTCTTGCCAGATTTGATCTCGATGTTGAAACACCTATTTTTAATATATCAGCTATTTCATCATGACTAAACCCTTCAATTACTTTCATATTGAATACCAAATATTGGCTTCTGGGCAATTTTTGAATCATTTCGAGCAATTCTTTTTCTCTTAGTTCACTATAAATATCAGGTATCTCCGTATTCAAATCAACCACATAATCAATATCTTCTTGAAAATATACAGGTCTAATTTTATTTATAAATCCATACGAACAATTTACTGCTATTTTTCTTATCCAACCTTCAAAAGATCCTTTTCCCGAGTAATTTTTTATGTATTTAAAAATATTGATAAAACTTTCTTGCAATGCGTCCTTTGCAAGATTTTCATCTTTACAATAACGCATACAAACAGCCATAAGAGTTGGCGCAAACCTATGCACCAACTCATCCTGACTTTTTCTATCACCGCTTTTGCAGCCCTTTATCAATTTATCAATATTCAATATATAATTTTATTTGTGAATTTATTTATTAAATAACTCCCATTTACTTACTAAATTTTAATAGAGTATTTCATTTATTCGCTTTTTCCATTTCTTGCCTCTGACTCCTAAAGGAGAATCAACCCGCATTGCGAAAAAATGAAATGCGCCCATTTTAATTTTCACAACACGTTCCCATATTGTATAAAGTATTTATTTCAGCTTTACTTAATGCCCGGTTATATAAAATCACATCATCGAGTTTACCATTAAGACTTAGCCCCAATTCTAAAATATCTTTTGCATTAGTACTAGGAGAAACATTATCTGCTTTTCCCATCAAAACATTGTTTCTATACAAACTAATTTGGTTCTTCTGAGAATCAAAAACCGCTACAAGATGATGCCAATTATGGTCAGTCATAGCTTTTTGACAATCGAAATACGTTTCATCATCCCAAACAGCTGGTCCTTTATAGCTAAAAACTGCTTTTCGACAATCATACAATCCCAATGAAATGTTATTTACCGGATCAGCCCCAATTCTAATTAAACTTTCATATGAATCTGCTCCTCTATTTCCCAAAGCCTGATACCAAAGAGAAATAGTAAAACCGGAATTATTTAAATCAATAGAATCTCCTGTTATTAGGAATGCCGCTTCAATACCCCTGTAAAATACGTATGCACAATCAGGGTTATTATTTCTATCTGATGTAATTATCGGTAAATTTTGTCCAGGTCCTGTCCCTGCAAATAATTTGTGATTATTACCTGATAAATCATTAAGACTACCATTACCAAAGGGGTAGAAAGCAATTAAGCCTTGCTTTAAACCGGAATTTAAACATTCACCATTATCACCTAAATGAACCTTTCTGAAGTCAATAACACAATCACTATTATTGTCTGTAACCACAATATAGTAATATCCTGAATCCAAAACCCCTGATGTATTATCAGCTGATAAGTCATTGTCGAAATCATCAACCGAATAAATATAAGTATTACCAACTGTACAATTTTGGCAATCATTACCGGAGTTTACCGTGAAAAATATCTGACCGTCTTGACAGCTTGGACAACTTATATTTCTAAGGCTATCAATTGTGATACCGTTTATTAAATGAGGTAAACGTATGTCCCCCTCAATTTCTCCGCAATAAGCACCTTCATAATAGTAACCAATCCCAAAACTTTTCTCAAATACGTTAAAATCATATGATTCACCCGGTTCAATCAATATATAATCAGGAGCATTTATTTCATAGGCATTTATATAAAGAGGATATTTTTCAATATTTGATATAGTGTAAATATTTTTATTGCAATTGGAAACAACCGGTGGCTTCACATCTTTTTCAATTTCAATATCAATACAGGTATCTATAGCGCAACTGGTGCCTTCCGTCGCTGTTACACAATATTTACCAGAGGTTTTGACGGTAATCTCTTGTCCTACTTGTCCGGTAGACCATTTATATTCAATTGCATCCGGATTTACGCTTGAGGTAACATAAGCGTATAGTCCCATAGAATCACAAGCCTGGGGTATACTTATCCGCACTTTGTGATCTTTATTATTTACTAAAATAGTCTCAAGAGTTTTGGCACATCCTCCTCCATCTGTAACCTTAGAGGTGTAAGTACCTGGTTCTAAATCTTTCAATGTTACAGAATTTTCACTTGAAGTAAAACTAAAACCGTTTGGTCCTTCCACAGATATGTTATACGGCTGAATACCACCCCAAAGGGAAATACTAAACGTTCCATTGTTAAGTCCACAATAAGGATGAAGAGCAATAGAATCCTCTATATAAAGTTCATTGGTGGATACAGTTACACATTTTATCGCATCACATTGTGCCACAGTCTCTGTTACGGTAACACAATAAGTTTTGTTTTCCAAATTATCAATTTTAGCACCGGTCTCACCATTTGACCATAGATACTTAAAATCTCCCGAGCCGGTTACTATTGCTTCAAGTGAGATCGTTGATGCATCACACAAAGTTCCGTATGCAGGAACAATTTCTACAGTAAAATCACAATTGTGACAAATATTTATGGAAATATTGGTATTTGAAGAATGGACATTAAGGTTTATTTTTTGATTCGCATCACCGCTTACAGGATCATAGGCAAAAAGTGTCGCACTAATAACATCTTGACAGTTTGGCAATGAGAAATTCAGTTCAAATCTTCCTTGATCATCAGTATAAGTTATCAGTGTACCGGAATCTTCTTCTGTAGAATAATCCAATACTACTCTTGCATTTCCTACCGGATCTCCATTGCAATATACGATGCCTCTACCCAGTTTTTCTGTTTCAGGAATTATAATATCATCCAAAACGACATCACTATCAAATGGACCGATTGTCTTTTTATACACAACTTCATTGCAATATGGATTAACAACTTCCAATATAATTTCTTTGCCCTTTGGTACTAATCCACAAACTTGCCCGTTGTAATCGGTCCAACCGTATGTAGTTGGATATATAACATCTGCTGTTAATTTTACCTTATAATTTACTGCCGGTTTACCATTTGAAAAAAGTACCTTTACGCACATATAGATTGGGTCAAATTTAGCATCAAGATTCCACCAACTAAAATGAGGTATTTCCGCAATATATTTTCCGTCCTGAAGAATAGCCTTGCCTTCTTCAATCCATAGGCCTTTAATTTCATCAAAGTACCATAGAGGTATTTCCGAACTTGCATTGGCAGATTGATTAGAATTGACAGGAAAAGTTAATGAGGCTGTTGCTCTCGATTTGAGATTCAAGTCATTTCCTTCTGCATCTCTTAACTCAACAGCGACCATGCCCATTGTTCCCAAGACGGCTGTATTACCTTTATTATTGATACCTACAAGAGCTCCCGGCATTTTATCGGCAATCTTTTCATCATTCACATCTAGTTTTTTAGCTGTTACAATCACATTTCCATTGTATGGAGTACCATCTTCTTTTGCGATACTATTTGCTGCAAAAACAATTTTTCCTCCTCCTGACAATTCGATTGTCCCTCCTTTATCGGAACTAAATTCTCCTGTTTTGTCCAAATTGTAAAGATGTATATAAGAGGTAGATAAACCTTTGTCCGGATAGATCTTATCAGAACCCAACATGTATCCTGACTTATTTACTTTGATATAAGTTCCGAGTTTGTCAAGTTTTATGTTTTCAAAGCTAAATACACCATACTTATCTGTTTTGGTCATTCCGCTATAAATTGATACTGTCGCATTTTCGACAGGTTGATTATTATCATCATATACATAACCCAAAATACTGCTCGTTGTCTCGTCAAATATTTTTGCTGTAGGGGTGGGAGTCTTAGTCCGTTTGTCTTCGTCGATATCTTTGTGACATGAGCTTATTGTTATTAACAAAGCTGCGAAAATCAAATATTTTATTAGTTTCATTTTACTATATTTTTTATCAACATCTAAAAATACAAAAAAATGTATTTCCGGATTTAAAAATTATAAATTATTAATTCTATTTGCAAATAGTTTACATCATTATAGAATGGTAAAACTGATAAAACGCTGCTTTGGGTATAAAATAAACTCTTTGGAATATTTGTTGTTTAACGTAAAAGTATTATGGTATCTGAAAGAAAACACTTCTAATATTGAATTGATTTTTAATTTCATTATTTTATAAATTGGCTGTTTTCCCGGATAGATTAAATTAATTTTAAACATATGAATCAATATAAATCTGATATAGAAATTGCAAATGCAAATAAGATATTGAATATAAAAAAAATAGCTCGGAAATTGGATTTGGACAGTAGTGTTCTCGAGAGATACGGTAAGTACAAAGCTAAATTACCACTGTCTTTGATAGACGATGAAAAAGTCAAAAAAAGTCATTTGATTTTGGTTTCGGCTTTGACTCCAACTCCTGCCGGAGAAGGTAAAACCACCGTGAGTGTGGGATTGGCTGATGGACTTAATAAAATAGGTAAAAAGACAACTGTGGTTCTAAGAGAACCTTCCCTTGGACCTGTATTTGGAATCAAAGGAGGAGCTGCAGGAGGAGGTTATGCTCAAGTGATACCAATGGAAGAAATAAATCTTCACTTTACAGGAGATTTTTCAGCGGTAGAAAAGGCTAATAATCTATTGTCGGCTTTGATCGACAATCATATTCACTTCAAAAATGAATTGAGAATAGATGTAAGACAGATTTTTTGGAAGAGAGTAATGGATATGAATGACAGGTCTCTCAGAAATATCACAATCGGTCTTGGAGGTAAGACGGATGGTGTGCCTCGAATGGATGGCTTTAATATCACGCCGGCTTCTGAAGTGATGGCGATACTTTGTCTTGCCAATAGCCTTGATGATCTGAAACAAAAACTCGGAAATATACTGATAGGCTTGAATCTTGACGGTGAGCCGATATACGCCAGGGATCTTAAAGCGGAAAATGCGATGACAATCTTACTAAAAGATGCTATAAAACCCAATTTGGTTCAAACATTGGAGCATAATCCCGCGATAATTCACGGAGGTCCTTTTGCTAATATCGCCCAAGGAACCAATTCGGTAATAGCTACAAAAATGGGATTGTCCCTTAGTGATTATGTTGTGACAGAAGCCGGATTTGGTGCAGATTTAGGTGCAGAAAAATTCTTAGATATCAAAAGTGTTTATGCCGGACTAAATCCGGAGGCAGTAATCTTAGTGGCAACAATCAGGGCTCTGCGTCACCACGGTGGAGAGAAAGATTTCAACAAACCAAATTTAGATGCAGTCGAAAAAGGTTTTGCCAATTTGGAGAAACACATTGAAAATATCAAGAAATTTAATATTACTCCAATCATTGCTATCAATAAATTTATCGGTGATACAGATGAAGAAATCAAACTTGTAATTAATAAGGCAGCAGAACTCAATATCAAAGCAATTTTGGCAGAGGAATGGGAAAAAGGTAGTGCGGGAACTGTAGATTTAGCAAATGAAGTAGTATCTATGATAGATAAAAAAGAAAATCATTTCAAACCATTGTATGATTGGAATCTACCTATCAAGGACAAAATAAAGATAATCGCAAGGGAGATATATGGAGCAAATGATGTGGAATATTCAAAAAAATCACTGTCAACTATAAGAAAGATAGATAAATTGGGCTACTCCCATCTTCCAATCGTAATGGCAAAGACTCAAAAATCGCTTTCGGACAACCCTGCGAAAATAGGAAGGCCAACGGGTTTTAATGTGGTAGTAAGGGAGGTGGAACTCAATACCGGAGCAGGTTTTATAATTCCGATTTTGGGTAAAATGATGCGTATGCCGGGGTTGCCATCAAAACCGGCAAGTGCCAATATGTTTATCGATAATGATGGGATGGTTACGGGTTTGAGTTAAGGCTCGTTCCCTAACAGGGAGAACCCAATACGTACTCTCCCAATCATTTCTAAAATCTCCAATCCTTGTTCAGTGTTCGATATTCCGTATCATTGAATATTCTATAAAGATTGTAATTTACTATTGTGCATTTTATTGTCCGTTTATATTCCTAATTTAACCCAACTTGGGCATTATGAAATACAACCAGCTGTTTATTAGCGTGTTAAAAAATTAGTGGTACACTACATATTTTTTAATTGTAGGAATAGTTGATTTACATTTAGTTGCATC
>JALVEE010000041.1 GCA_027008645.1 Saprospiraceae bacterium | reverse complement strand
TTATAATCGTTAACAGCCTTCATCTTCTTCCTCTTCTTCTTGTTTCTTTTCAGTTTTTTGAATTTGTTTTTTCTTAGTTATTACTTTCTTTTTAGTAACGGCTGATTTTTTATTTTTCATATAATTCAAAGCCTTTTTCGCATTAGCTTTTTCCTTCTCTTCCTCTACGGTTATATTTTTTGCTTTTGTTTTCTCACTATTAATCAATTTCGCAAAGTCCATTGCTGCCACTTCTATGCCCAAATCCAACTCTCCCATTTCAGAAATAGTTTTATAATCATTGCCTTCAAAAAATGAATATCCGCTTTCCAACAGAATGACATTGTCAATACCGATTTGTTGCAATATCATAAAAGGAGCATTGGCTTCAACAGCATCATTACCATATAGAATGGCACTTTTGTTTTGCGCTTTTAATAATCTGAAAAAATCCAAATTATCTTTCTCCAAAATATCTGCTTTGAATATATTGGTAGCACCGGACAAATGTCCCTTGTCATAATCAAATTGGCTTCTAATATCTACCAATACAAATGAAGAATCTTTATCAACAATTATTTTTGCAAGTTTTATCGGTGAAATTCTATTTTTGTGACTCAAAACTTCACTTAACATTTTTTCATTATCCATTGCAAATGGTACGATATTTCTCGTATCGGCGGTTACATAGAATATTGCAGCTATAAATGACAATATTAATATAGCAACTAAAATTCCAAATCCTTTATTTGACTTTCCCATCTCAATATTTTTTTTATTTAACAACCTTCGTCTTCTTCATCTTCCTCATCTTCTCCTTGCTTCTTTTTTATTATTTTTACCTGTTTTTTTACCTGACTTTTAGCCTTATTTCCATTCGTTTTAGTTGAATGTACTCTCGGGGCAATTTCAATCTTCCTTTTGGCTTTGTAAATTGCTAATTGTTGTTTAGGAATAAACTCTTGTGGATTAGGCATACCAAAATAGATTCCCGCAGATTTTCTAAATCTATACATATCAAATGCTTGTTGGGAGTCAGTTTCCTTTGGTTTAGCCGGATTCATCAATGTCAAGAAAAATCGATTTAGTCCTCCATCCAATACTTTAATGTTTTTACACCCCATTCTTCTCATAATTATCCATGCTTGATCCGCTAACATAGTATTATTTGAAAAAATCACTTTGATATATGCACTTGATTTGTAGAACGGTTCACTATCATTAACTTTGAGAATATTTTTGAAAGGAACATTAATAGCTCCCGGTAAAGAGTATTTTTGAAATTCATCTTTTTCTCTAATATCTATCAATATGTATGTGGGATCTTCACTGATTATTTTTTGGGCTAAGTCATCAACTCCTATAAATCTGTCCGAACTTAGTGCTGTGACAAGGAGTTTTTCCGGACTCATAGCAGTACATTTTTTGGATTTAAAGTGGAACTGTTCGCTAATACTACTATCACAATTATTTCTTTCAGCAACAAACGCCACAACAAAAATCATAGCCATCAAAAGAAAGGTCAGAAATATATATTTTTTTTGCATAATGAATAATTATTTATTTTATCAATAAAGTATTCTCGTCAATTGCCCTGCATCTACCATAAGAATTCTAAAAACCAAACCTCCAATCAAAACCAATATTGCAGGGATAATAACGGATAATTTTAATCCCCATAATTCCAAAACTTCCAGTAATAGAGGGAACAGTAATCCCAGACCGACTAAGAATACAAAAAACATAGTACTATAATCTCCATTAATCAAAATTTGTATTGCATCTATTTGAGCTTCTCCACCTGCATAGTATCCCATAACCATATGTATAATCAGTCCAATCTCGATGATAATCAATCCAACATCGATTTTACTAAACAAATGTTTTTCAAAGTCTGTTTTCGCCAAAAGAATAATTGCGGCTGCTGCTGTTGATAAACCTGATGTCAAGAACAAAGGCCCTAAAATGGCATTGTTCCACAGTGGTCTTGCATTGAAAGCAGATAGCAGTATTCCTGTGTATATTCCAAGTATTAGACATAAGGGGATGAGCACCATCGCTAAAAACTTTTTATGCTCCCTGATAAAAGCTTCAAGTTTATACAAAACCGGAATTTTCCAATCCAATTTTGGGAATATCTTTCTCAAATCCGAAAACACCCATAAAAATGATAATGGAGTTACAATAAGCAATACCCAGGCGCCCCAAGACATAGGCGATTCGATTCTTATTGTCAAATATAATTGCCATACATACATCTTGTGTGACAGGTCAAAAACCAATGCTACTAAGCCTATAAGAATTGCAATTGGAGCTATAATTGGAGCCCATATAGTAGTGGCCGGCAATTTTTCTTCTTTATCCAACAATACTGCGATCGAAGCAAAAAGTAGAATCCCAGCTGCCAATCCTCCTAAAAACAAGTACAAAGCAATTGGGAATTCCCAGATTTCCAAATGAGGATCTATATTGTGAAGATTTCTCCCGCTTATAAATAATTCTTCGTTCATACCATTTATATTTTAAGTTACATACACCGTCTCAATTAAAACTATATCAAATAATAAACTTGGGGTTTAGTCCCTGCTTCAGGAGCTAACACCTTATACTTTCTCTCTGCCAATAGTCTTGAAACATCACTATTTGGATCGTGCGAATCCCCAAAATACATACATCTGGTTGGGCAGACAGAAACACATGCCGGTTTCATTCCTTTTTCCACTCTATGGAAGCAAAAAGTACATTTATCTACATATCCTTCTTCCGGATGTTGATATCTTGCGTCATAAGGACAAGACTCAATACAGGCACCGCAGCCTATGCATTTATTGCCTGTAACTACCACTATTCCTCCATCAACAGTATGGCTGGCTCCCGTGGGGCAGGTTCTTACACAGGGCGGATTTTCACAATGATTGCATCTTTCAGATCTCAATTCCATTTCTACTTTTGGAAATTTTCCGCTAACCGATTCTGTTACCCAATCCCTGCAATAACCCAAGGGGACATCGTTTTCTACTTGGCAAGCGACAACACAATCACTACAACCTACACATTTTTTCGTATCAATTACCATTACATATCTCATGATTCTATTTTTTTATGTGGGTTATCTAATAGTATAGTCACAAAATTTCCTCTTAGTCCTGTACCGCCCATCAATGGATCTACCAAGACTTTAGTAATCATCTGAGAATCACTCACCCCTTTGGCATAAGCTCTGGACAGCTTTTTGTTATTGTGACCAAATCCATGTACCATGTAAACGGAATCCCATCTTATTCTTTCAGTAATCCTAACTTTTACCGGAAAATCGGAAACCTTGCCATCTTGATTTTTTATCCATATTTCTTGTCCATATTTCAATCCCCAAATATTAGCAACACGGGGATTTATCCATAAATTATTAGTATCTTTCAAATCGTTGAGATATGGATTGTTGATAGTTTTGCTAAAGGTATGCATCGGTGCTCTTCCATAAATCAATCGGTAATAATTTTGTGGAGGTTTCTCATGAACTTTGTAAACAGGCATAGGATCAAATCCCATCTTATCTAATTTTTCGGAATATAATTCTATTTTTCCCGAAGGTGTTTTGAATTTGTAATCTTCTCCATCTTTTAAATACAATGCTCTACCATTTCGATTGAAATTCATAACTCCAACATGCTTCATTTCTTCCAAGGAAGTTCCTAACTGTTTTAATTGCCATTCGATAACTTCTTTGTAATCATTGTATTTGAAATAATCTCCTAAGCCAAGCTTTTCTCCCAATTGTTTTGCCATCCACCAAGCCGGTTTGGAATTAAACCTTGGTTCAACTGCCGGCATTCTCAATGCAATTGAAGGTGTTCGCCAGCCGGAAGATCTTATCATATCATATCTCTCCAGATAAGAGCATTCAGGTAAAATTACATCAGCATATCCTGTAATCTCCATTGGCATAAGATCAACAACTACTAAAAATTCTAAAGCCTCTATGGCTTTTAATGTCATCTTTTTATTAGGAACAGATTGTGTTAAATTGGTACCTGCAACCATCCAAGCTTTTACCTTGTGTTCGGTATTTTCATCAGGGATTGATGCTCTAATCACCTCAGTAGTTATACCTGTTTTAGCCAAAGGATATTTCTTACTTAGGTCTTTTGCATCCCAATTTGGTTCGGGGTAATGAGGATGTGGATATTTTGAAACTTTCAACTTTTCGCTGAAATAAAATCCTCCTCTTTTACCCCACGAACCAAGGAGAGCATTTAATATAGCTATCGCCCGTGATCTCTGAGCGTCATCTCCATACCAGGTAACATGTCGTCCCGGATGAACCAAAACTGCCGGAGATGCTTTAGCCATTTCTCTTGCTGTTTCTCTTATTTGATTTGGTTTGATATCAGTAATCGGATAAGCCCATTCAGGAGTAAACTTACGCACATGCTCCTTCAGTTTGTCAAAACCAATACTATACTTGTCAATATATTTTTTATCATACAACTCTTCATAAATCAATACATGCATCCAGGCTAAAAGCAATGCCATATCAGTAGCAGGCCTTATCGGCAACCAAAATTTTGATTTATTTGCTATAGTCGATAATCTGGGGTCTACTGTGATAATTGTTATTCCATTATCAATGGCATCAGAAACCTCTTGTACTTGGGAATTATGCATATTTTCTCCGATATGAGAACCTATAAGCACAAGGCATTTCGAATCTCTAATATCAGTAGTCTCTGGAGATCCCACAGCCGAACCAAATGTTAATTTGAAACCAACTGCACGTGGACCTCTACATTGTGCAAAAGCAGGTTCTGCAATTGTATCAGAGCCAAATGCTTTAAACAAATGTTCAAAATGCTTACCGGGAGATCCGTGTTTAAGGAGCGCAAAACTTTCTGAGCCATACTTTGATTTGATATCTTTCATCTTACTAGATATCAAATCTAGAGCTTCTTCCCAACTAGCTTCTCTAAACGTTTGTTTTCCGTCTTTTTCTACTCGTATCAAAGGAGTTTTCAATCTATCATCATCGTAATACATTCCAAGCCCTCCTGTACCACGTGGACACAATCTACCCCTGCAATGAGTATCCAATTTATTTCCGGCTACCTTTTTTATCTCATTTTTATCATTGACATAAGTCCAAGCTGCACATTTCCAGAAGCAGACATCACAATAAGTCGGATACCTTTTTAGTTTGCTCATATCCAAACCTTGATGCT
>JALVEE010000040.1 GCA_027008645.1 Saprospiraceae bacterium | reverse complement strand
ATGAAAATTCCATTTTTATCAAAATATCCCTTTGTGGTGTCGGACAGCTTCTTAATTAGTTCTTGTTGCATAATTTTTTTATTTCTATGAGCTTTTTACGCTTGCATGTTCATTTTTGTATCGTTTAAAACTCTATCTTATAACTCAAATTAGGTATCATTATCCCATCAAAATTGGAGTTTACCTCATTGGTTTTTAAGTTGTAATAATTGTAAGAAAATTCTTTTGTAGTACTTGCATTTAAAACTTGTAAAGACCATACCGATGAATGGTTTGGTTTGTTTTTCCTATAAGAAAGTGTAAATGACAGAATGGGTGTGTCAGGGTATTTTTCTGAAAAGGATTGATTCCCATTTGTTTCGCCATAAATTACTTCTTGTTGAATGATTGAATTTTCATTATCAATTGATTCTATTCTGTTTCCTCCTAAATAATTTAGCCTGATATTGGCACTAAAAATATTGTTTTTGTTTTTCCCGATTTGCCATTCCTTTCCAATGAGAGCATTTAGAACGTAATTTTTGTTGAATCTGGTATTTCGTTCAATGCCATCACTTGCAGTGTATTTTGAATCAAAAAGTGAGGCGGAAAGCAAATAATATAATCCTTTACTAAAATATCGTTCCAGGGTGAAATCGATCCCTACATTTCTACCTGTCCCGGCACTTATCAAAACATCATTAAAAAACAACCCGTTGTCAATGTTAATCGTCGAAATATAAGATGTGGTAGATACCGGAACATTTGTTAGATACTGATAATACGGCTCTATACTTAATTTTAAATGCTCTGTTAGCATAGAATTGAACGACAATACAAGATGATTTGTTTTTATCAATTTTAAATCTTTATTGGGTAAATTACCTTGTTTTTGAACAAAATAAATAGGAAGTGATTCCATTTTACTGTGCAAACCGTATGCAAGCGCAAGATTATTTTTTTTATCGGGTTGATATTTTAAAGCAATTCGTGGTTCAAAAGAAAAGTCTTTGTTTAATTTGAAATACTGAATGTGAACCCCTGCATTTAGAATTATTTTTTGATTGAGTTTTATTTTTGATTGACTATAGAATTGGAACAAATCAGATTCTCCTTTTCCTTTTACGATACTTATTGGTAAGGTGTTTTCTAAAAAGGCTTGCTTAATATCTAAATTATATCCTAGATGATTTATATAGAGGCCTGTACGATTGGAATGATTTTTTCCAAAATAAAGATTTATACTTGATTGTAGAGTGATTTTATAATCTTCATTAAATACAAGTGATTGCGGATGTGCTTGTAAATCGTCATCAAGACGTTGTGCTTTATGATTCAATCCATTTCCTGTTACCGAGAGAACGGTTTTGAGAAAAGCATTTGACTTTATGGGCATTGTATGATTGAGCCCTGAGGTAAACATGTATAATGATGTTTGAGAATTCTCTTTATCGGAGATGGACTCCCAGTCCTGTTTTTCCAAAGCATCTATATTGATACCATCATAAGCTGCTAGACTCCAAAGAGAAAATGTTCCCAATTTTTTTGTTGGCACTTTAATTTTGAAAGACATGTCTTGATACTTTAATATTCCGGCATCACTTGGTAGAATGGGACTGATTAATGCCATTGTTGAGTAGCGATAGTTAAATAAGTAAGATGCCCTTTTACCTTTCTCAAAAGGTCCTTCTGTTGCAAAATCAACTCCAATGATGCCTGCTTGGATGGTATATTCTCGCTGTGATGAATTGCCTGTTCTTAGGTTAATATCAAATACGCCTGATAAAGCATTGCCATATTCGGCAGGAAACGCACCGGTATAAAAATCACTATTCCCCATCATTTGGCTACTGAGTACCGTAAGAAGTCCTGCCCCAGCAATAGTGAGGTTTGCAAAGTGGTTAGGACTTGGCACTTCGACCCCTTCAATTCTCCATAAAAGACCCGAAGGGCTATTTCCTCTCACGGAAATACCATTGCTACTAATCGACGGTGTAGCTACGCCTGCAAACGAAGAAACCAATCGCGCGGGATCATTGAGTCCTCCGGCATATCGTTGTGTTTCTTCTACTGTAAATTGGCGGCTACTTACCGTTGCCATAGTGTTAATCGGTTCGTCCTTTTTGTTGGCAATAATAACTACTTCATCCATTTCAGTTGCTTTTTCGAGCAAACCAATTTCTAGCACCACTTCTTTTCCGGAACTAATTAAAAGGTTATTTTTCAAGGCACTTTCATAACCCATCATACTTATTTTTATACTTCGTCTCCCAATAGGTACTTTTTCCAGAATAAATTCTCCATCAAAGTTTGTAGTAGTCCCATTAAGAGGTTCGCTATTCAATAATATTATGCTTGCCCCAATGATTGGCTCTAACGTTGTCTTATCAAAAACTTTTCCTTTGACAGTTTGCGTAATAGTTTGAGCAAAAGATATACTCGAAAAGTACACAATACATTGTAATATAATAACTAATTTTTTCATTTTAATAATTGGTTTTTAGATTGAAAAAAAAGGCTTTATCTTTGGTGATAATATAGATGGAGAGCAGAATCAATAAGCCTGTTTGTATCACTTTACTCATTGGGTGAGTGGAAAATATTTCATTGAAATATCCTGCTGTTATGTGGAATATTATAGGGATAATAATATTTCTTTTTGATTTGTAATAAAGCCAATTCATTATCAATACAAATGGGAATAAACTGACTAAAAAGTTGATGGAGTAAATCGCACCTGACTCGACCAAATTACTATGATAATAGTCTTTAATAAACGATAGCGGAATATGCCACAATCCCCAAAATAAAGCAAAAATCATAGAAGTTTTGAATAAACTAAAACGTTGTCTTAGGGTATCAGTTCCGTAGGAATGCCAAGCCAATTCCTCAACCAATGGGGCGATGATTAGTAAAAACCAAACAGGAAAAACACCTGATGTAAAAGTATATTGGTCTGTAATCTGAAATTGATTTGTGCTATAACCAAACGCAAGAGAGATAAGTTGTGCTAAAATAATGCTAGTGAGCATTAAAAAGCATGCGATGAGGATGTATTTTACTTTTATTCCCTTAATATTAAAGAACCTACTAATAAAGTCTTGATAAAGTTCTTTGTTTTTAGACATCATTACAACAGCAATAACAAAGGGTGATAAAAGACCAATAAATCCAATAATGCTGGAAATCCACATTTCATCAGCTGGAAATGAATAACTGAAGTATGCTGCTATAAACCAAAACAACCAGGGAATTGCGGTAGAAAGGATATAGAATAATAACGGCTTGTTATATAGATAGGTTTTCATAATTGATACTTTATTACATTTCTATTTTGTGATAATTACGATATGATTCTCTTTGTAAATCAGTCTCTTTACGGTTGGTGTGAGCGCTAAATGAACGAAGAAAATTTGCCCCAAGTATTAATGCTCTTTTTTTCTGATTTTAGAGGATAAATGACTTCTTTAAACTCATCAGAATTATACATGTGTTTAATTTCTATTCTGATTTTAGCTTCTTTGAGATTCCAACTTTCTTTTAAAAACTGAAATTCATATCCATCATAAGGGAGAATGGATTGCATATATGCTTGAATAATTTCAACTTATCTTGCTTAACTAAAATGGAGTAACCATCTCCAATTTGGGTAGATTTTGCATCAGCCCATTCCTTTTTTAGATCAATATTGTTATCGATTAAAACGGGCCGCACAGAAACGCATCCAAATAATGTTAAACAAATTAAGCTGATTCTTAGATACACTTTCCTCATAATGTTATTTTTTTTAATACAATAATAATTTTACTGCAAAGAAACCTTATGAAAAAAGCTGAATCGCTCAATCCTATAATATTGGACTTATTCTATAGTTGTATTGCCTGAGGTGCGACTTATCGTGTTGATATTCAAATGTATAGATGAAAGTGCAAAATAATAAAATGAAATATTGGACTACTTTATTTTTTTAATTTTGCGATGAACTGGGAAGGAGTACATCCTTTTTGTTTCTTAAAAACACTATTAAAGGTTGATTTGGAGTTAAAACCGGAATCAAATGCGTGAGCAAGCAAACTGTATTGATTATTTGACGATGCACGTTCAATGAATTCACGAATGCGATATTTGTTCACAAAATCATTGAAGTTTTGGTTTTCAAATTGATTGATGATTTGCGAAAGATGATTTGGTGTTATGTCTAAAAGATCTGCTAAGCCGTATAAAGTTAGTTTTGGTTTAAGATATGGTTTTTCATCTTTCATTAGTTTTAAAAGTGCCTTGTGTTTTGTTATTGCATCATCAACTTTTAACCCGGATTTTTGATATTCGCCTTTGGCTGGTATTTCTTTTTCTACAATGACATTATCAATGAATAAATTTTGATGTCGAATGCCAAAGTACCCTAAAGCAAGTATGGCAATAACAAACATGGCATAAAAAATCAGGTCGGCATTAAAACTGTATTGAATTCCAAAAAAATCTCTTGGAATAACTATCACCATGACTGTTAAAAAAATCAGGCCGGTGCCCCAGATGCAATATTTCAGCCAATTAAGGTTTATATTTTCAGTATATGAAAAATTGTTATTAAGTAGATTTTTGTGCTTTTTTATAAGATTAAATGAAATGAATGAGTAAGATATTCCTGAAATCATAAGTGCAACAACTACAACAATTGAAAATATTTTAAAATCCTCAATTTCCCCACTGTCAACCAATCTCTTTTGTTCAATTGTATAAAAAAAGAAAAACTTAAACAGATACAAATAAGATATGATAACCGGAATAAAGTGTAGGTAATCTTTTTTTTGAAGGTGTTTTTTATTTTTCAAAGAATATAATGTGTAAAGGTATAGCAAGGGACCATAAAGAAGCGGAAAGGGAGCAGTTATACCTATCAAATGGGGATATTTTACCCAATATCCTGACAAAGACAAATAATAGCTGGTTAAATGAATACCGACAACAAGCATCCACACGGCAAGTATCTTATCCGGTAGAGATTTTGATTTTTTGTTAAGTAATAAAACAAATTGAAATAGTGATATGAAAATACCTACTGTAAAAATTATGTTCATTTATTCTATTTGCTTGTTATATTTAGTCTGCAACATCTTAACACCTCACTATTTTTGCTAGACGAGACTGCTTTTACATTCCGTAGTATTCATATTTCGGGAGCGATGATGCCCAGGCCCATGCAGGAGCGTATGCTCGGTTACTTACCGGTATCCGTACGGATATGCCCGGACGTGTCCGTACGGATACCGGTGTGGGAACGTCTGTTTTTGATAGATTT
>JALVEE010000039.1 GCA_027008645.1 Saprospiraceae bacterium | reverse complement strand
TCCTCTATAATCTTGATATCCTTTATATTTTTTTTCTGCTACAAAATCTGCATGTCCTGGTCGAGGAGTATCTTTTATAAAAGAATAATCTTTTGATTTTGTATTATTGTTTTCAAATATTATAGTGATAGGGGAGCCGGTGGTCTTATTATTGAATACTCCTGACATTATATTGGGCAAATCGCTTTCTTTTCTAGGCGTTGTGCCGCGTTTTCCACTCTTTCGTCTATCCAAATCTTCAAGCATATCTTGCACGGATATATCTATTCCCGGTGGGCAACCGTCGATAGTAACACCAATTGATTTGCCATGAGATTCACCGAAAATCGAAACCCTGAATATTCTGCCAAAACTATTCATATAATTATTTTTGAAGCTGATTATTGACGTCTTGCTCGATTTCTCTCAATTTCTCTTTGCATATCTGCACCAATTCATTAGCTCTTTTGATTTTTTTTGATAAAGAATCTATCTCCAGTTCATCGTTTTCAAGGCTCTGAGCGATTTTATTCAATTCCTCAAAAGCGTCTTTGTATGTTATAGATTTTGCCATCAACTTATTTTTTTTACAAATATACTCAAACCAATTATGTTTTTGATATTTACGATAAATTTATTTTTTTTTAAGTCATGGGGAATAATATATATTAAGCAGCAAACTTCCCTCTTCCCTTGCTAAGGGAAGGGTCGGGGATGGGTTCTGATCTACAACTGGTTTCCCGCTGAGGACGCTAAGGATACCGCTAAGTGGCGCTAAGTAGGTTTATTGATTTATAAAGGGTTGCATAAGTTTAAAAGGCAATCACTACATGGGATGGGGTCTGATACACATATAATAAAACGCCTTCAGGATTATTGTAAATTCCTGAAGGCGTTTTTATAAAAAAAAGTATTGCCTAATTATTCGTAGTCGTATGGTAATACGTCACTATCTTTTACATTTGACAAAGTCATCAATGTTTTGATATGAGCGACTTCATCTATCTGTGATAGTGTATTAAACATTAATCTTTCGTATGTAGGAATGTCCTTTGCTACGATTTTCAATAGTAAATCAGCATCACCTGTAATGATATATGCTTCTACAACTTCATCAATTTTATTGATTTTCTCAATGAAATTTTCGAGTGCATTTGGTTTTTTCCAAAGCAAATTAATCAATACAAAAGTTCTCACGTTTAATCCCAAGATGTTTTGGTCAAGCTTGGCATGGTAACTGTTTATTACTCCGGTCTTTTCAAGTTTTTTTACTCTTTCCAATGTTGGAGCAGGTGATAATCCTATGCTTTTGGATAAGTCCAGATTAGTAATTTTACTATTCTCTTGTAAAATTTTAAGAATCTGTAAATCTATTTTGTCAAGTTTATTCTTCATAATATTAATTTTTGTTCTAAAGGGTAATACAATAATGCAAAAATACAGAATTTTATATTTATTTTCACTATTTTTAATATAAATTAACATTTGATGACTTGGTATTTAGAATGTAACCAAATAATATTTCAAAAAATGATAGTTTTATAAGTTAGATTTATTAAGAATAAAATTCTCTTTTGTTCTCAATAGCTTAAATTTTATCAGTTTCCGAGTCTTGGGGTTTGGTTTCAAAATCAGCTTCGGAATCTCTTTGAGCTTCCGAGTCTTGGAGTTGTTTTCAAAAATCAGCTTCGGAATCTCTTTTAAACACGAGACGTAGGACTCGCAAGCTGACGCAGGAAGATTGTGAAGCCGGATTAAATACTAAGCCAGCTTCGGAATCTCTTTGAGCTTCCGAGTCTTGGGGTTGGTTTCAAGAATCAGCTTCGGAATCTCTTTGAGCTTCCGAGTCTTGGATTTGGTTTCAAAAGCCAGCTTCGGAATCTCTACGAGCTTCCGAGTCTTGGGGTTGGTTTCAAGAATCAGCTTCGGAATCTCTTTTAAACACGAGACGTAGGACTCGCAAGCTGACGCAGGAAGATTGTGAAGCCGGATTAAATACTAAGTCAGCTTCGGAATCTCTACGAGCTTCCGAGTCTTGGGTTTGGTTTCAAAAATCAGCTTCGGAATCTCTTCGAGCTTCCGGGTCTTGGATTTGGTTTCAAAAATCAGCTTCGGAATCTCTTAGAGCTTCCGAGTCTTGGTTTAGGATAAAATATTTTTAATCTTTTTTGATATCTTTGATATCACTTTGCTAAGAATATAATTTTGTATTTAGTCGCTATTAACGCTATTAATGAAATATAATATTGTTAATAATTAGAATAAAAAAATATATTTCGTGAACTGCTTGTTAGATGCTTTTTGGCTTTAAAATGTAATTTATTTTTATTATTAAATTTGTTGGAATTGTGGATAGTTTGTTTTACTTTTGCACCGAAGTGAGTGGGTATCCCTAATTTATTATAGCTCCCAAAGGTTATTTTGGATATCGTACACTGCTCCCATTTACAATTTTTTGTAATATATTAAAACTTATAAAATGAAGAATTTTATACTTATTGCTATTTTTTCTTTTTTTACCTTTAGTGCTTTTGGGCAGTTTTATGATGATTGTGCAACAGCAGGATCAAATATTGATAATATTGCAGCAGGTGCGATACCCTATAGTATTTCCGGATCAATTCCAATTACTTTTACCGATGATGGCTCCTACGATGCGACTTTATCATTTGCAGCAGGTACATATACAACCGGATTTTATGCTTTTACTGTTCCAAGTAACGGATACTACAATATTCACTTTGAAGCTAGTGGAGGTGGTACAGCAGCTACAGGTGATCTTAGTGTAGGTTGGGATCCTACATCCGGAACTTGTCCGGGAGCTCAAACAGATGTTGGGGATATTGCGACCGGCTTTGACATTACTTCGGATTGTGTCAATCTTACTGCCGGGACAACTTATTATATTTCTATGGCATTGGAAAATGGACATGAAGGAGATTTTACCATTACTATAGATAAAGGAGAAGATGTTTGTGAAGGTGCTTTGCAGGAAATTTTTCAAGGAGATAATGTATTGGACAACAGTTGCTCTTCAAATCCACCTTCACCCGGAACATCAGGTACGATTTGGACAACTTATACCGTAGTTGCAGGTCCAGGAGGAGAGATAGACCATTTGACTGTAGATATCACAGCCGTGGTTACAGGGTCATTAAATCCTGCGTTTATTTATCAAGTCTTATTAAATGACTGTACTGGTGATGATGTTACTGCAAATGCGACATGCCTTAATGAGGGGGATGTTTTATATATAGAATCAGGAAATAGCTCACCTGCTTACGGTGATTATACAGTACATATTGACCAAGGGGTTTTAGATGTAGCTAACGATGACTGTGTAGATGCAGAGGATAGAGGAACATTGACTTGTTCAGCGACAGTCACAGGTGCAGCAGATGCTAATGCCTGTGGAGGAGAACAAGATTGTACACCCAATGATGTTGATGGAGTATGGTATCATTTTGTAGCATCCTCAGCCGTTAATACCTTTGATTTTACAGGGTCTGAATTTAGAGTATGGACAGGTCCTGATTGTGCGAATCTGACTGATTTGGGATGTGCCGGAGATGCAGCATTGACTGATGTATTGGCAGATCCTACGACCATATATTGGGTAATGGTATATGGAAGTGGTAGTTTTACCGCTACTTCAGACGCGAGTGTTCCGGCTAATGATTTATGTGCAGATGCTGTGGCTTTAGTGTCAGGAACAACTGTAGAAGGATCAACTTTTTGTGCTACTCATACTTGGGCTTATTGTGCTCTTGATGCCAGTTCACATGAAGTATATTACTCATATACTAATAATACGGGTAATACTGTTGATATAGATGTTTTAGTGGAGGGAAGTACGGCAACAAATGGAACAACAGCAGCAGCAGCTGTCGATGTTGCTATTTTAACAGATGCTTGTACCGGAGCTGCATTTAATAATCAAGGACCCGAATGTAATACCTTGGATCAATCATTTAATATAGCTTGTATAGATCCGGGAGAAACTTTGATTTTAGCAGTTGGTAGTGAAGAAGGCTCCGAAGGGGATTTCAAGATAACTATTACTGAAAATACAGCCGGACACCCTGCAAACGATGTATGTGCAGGAGCAGGAGATTTTGGAGAAATAGCTTCCAGTTGTACAAAAGTTGATAATCCGGCTGACAATACTGGAGCGTGTTCGGATAACTTCAATGATGGAGGTTGTGCTTTTACACCTAATACAATGAAGAGTGTTTGGTACAGCTTTAGTACAGATGCCAATGCAAAGTTTGTTGATATAGAAACAGATTTGACAGATGCATTCTTTTCATTATATACAGGACCGGATTGTGATAATCTTACTTATGAAGCAAGTTCCTGTACTAGTGATGGAACATTGGATAACCTTCCGGTCTTGCCAAATACTACATATTATATTTTGATTGGATCAAATACTACTGAAGGATCATTCAATATAGGAATTACGGTTAAAAATATACCTGACAATAATCTTTGTGCGGATGCGATAGATTTAGCAGATGGATTGGATGGAACCAATGCCTGTGCAGATGCAGAATATGACTATTGTGCGCAAGTAACCGGAACAACTCATGAGGTCTATTATAAATACACTAATAACAACGGAGCAAATGTTGATTTGGATGTGACTGTGACCGGTAATACTAATACTACCGGAACAGCTGCTACAGGATTGGATGTAGCTATTATGACTGATGCCTGTGACGGTACATTGTACAATGCTCCAAATAATACATTTTGTGCTACTCTTGGTACACAGTTTACAATTGAGTGTATAGAAGATGGAGAGACTATAATATTGGTATTTGGAAGTGAAGATACACAAGAAGGAGACTTCGGGATATCAATGACAGAAAATGTAAGTTCAGTTACCAATGATGAATGTTCAGGCGCAGATGAAATTACATATACAGCATGCCAATGGGAATCTGTAAGTACCGATAATACAAATGCATGTTTTGAAGACTTTACTGCGGCAGGATGCGATTACGATACAGAGCCAGTGGTGTGGATGAAATTTATTGCTACTGCCGATGCGACATCGGTGGAGTTTGATAATTTCACTACAGCCGGAACAGGATTTTTAGGTTTATTTGAAGAGACATTGGATTGTGATAATCAAACAGAGGCAGCAGCAGGATCTGCCTGTAATACCGGAGCAGGGCCATTTGGGCCATTTGCGATTACAGGTGGCAATACTTACTATATAGCTGTAGGTTCATCGGGAGGAGAAGGAGCGATTGATTTTGATATTAAAGTCAATGAATCCCCTGTTAATGATGATCCTTGTGATGCAAACTTTGCCCCAAAAGATATAGCAGACGGCGCTACCTTGACAGAAGACAATACCTGTGCCGGACCGGATTTCACAAGTTGTAATGTTGATAATACCAGTGGAAAAACATTGTTTTATGAGCATACTATGACGCAAGATGCGGATTTGGAAATTACGGTAAACGGTACAACTGCTACCGGACCATTCACCATAGCGACTTATGACGGAGATGTAGCTTGTGGAGATGAGAGTAATTTTATCTTGGATAATTGTACAGACAATACATTGACCTTGCTATGTAAACTACAAGGAGAGAAAGTAGTGATAATGATAGGTACAAGTGAGACAGCCGGAGAATTTGGAGAATATGAAGTAAGCGTCACCGAGAATGTAGTAGCAAGACCTGCAAATGACTTATGTACAGATGCAGAAGAGATTATTTACGATGATATAGATTTATGTAAATGGAAAGGAGCAGATAATAATGAAAGCAATATAAATGCATGTTCGGAAGACAATGATTTTGGAACTACCTGTGATTATACCAATGAAGAGGTGGTATGGTTTGAATTTACTACTCCACCTGCCACAGTTGCAGGTTCTTCCGTAAGTGTAAGATTTAGCAATTATACGGGTACAGGAACTCTGTTTGCGACAATGTTTGATGACGGCAATGATTGTACTGCACTCACAGTTGCAGCAGGAGGAGGATGTGCCACAGGTAATGGGCCAAATGGACTTGGAACGGTAGATCCAAATACAACCTATCTAATAGGCGTTGGTTCAACCGGAGATACAGGAGGAGATTTTGATATAGAGATAAAGATAACATCAGGACCACCAAATGATGATGCCTGTGCAGATATGACAAATTTTGATTTGACCGGAGGAGGAACATTACCCGATGAGCAGACAAATGCATGTAGTGGTGCAGGAGTATCATTTCCTGATTGTTCAGGAGATGATCAGACCAATGCGGTATTTTATACATTTACGATCACAGCACCTGTTTATGGAATCAATGTACAGATTACACAAAGCGGTTCAGAGCCTATTCAAGGGACTGTGGTTGCGGGGATATCAGCAGTCAATACTGAATTTTGTACCGGAACTACATATACTGCACCTGCACATTGTGAAGATATAAGTACAGCCGAATTTGAGTGGAAATGTCTGGATGAAGGTACATATCAATTACAGATTTCGACTTCAGAAGATAATTCGGGCACATTCGAAATAACATCGACAATGCTTGAAAAGCCCGACAATGGTTGTAATGCAAATGATAAATGTGAAGATGCAGAAGAATTAACGGTAGATGCTCAGTGTGAATGGGTTGATTTTATAAAGGAATGTAATGAAGATGCTTGTCCTGATCCATATACGGTTGGAGCATGTGATTTAAGTCAAGGGCCAACAGTATGGTACAAGGTTTTGATTCCGGCTGGAGCAGCATCTATTGATGTTATAGTTGATAATCCAACGTCGGGGAATGTTGATATGGTTGTAGCCAAAGAAGCGGATGCCTGCCCATTGACAGCAGGATGGTGTGGGTCAGGAGGGACACTGGCTGCCCCTATAGCTCTTGATGCTACTGATGAAGGTACATATTTTTATATAGCGGTTACCGATCCTACAGGAGGAAATGGAGAAGGATATGATATACATATAAAAATCGATGTACCACCTATAAACGATAGTCCCTGTATGGCAAATGACAGACCTCCCTACGACTTAGGAACGGGTGGCTCTCACTCGGGTACTACATGTTGTGCTGTTGGTGCCAATGATGATCCCGGTCAGGATCAAGCTAATGTAAGTTGTAATTCAGCATCTGATGATAATGCTGTATGGTATAGAGTCGCATACGATCCAGCCTCTGATGGTGTTAATATAAATATTACTGGAGGAACCATAGGCGGAAGTATCGGTGTGGAGGTTTACGTAGGAGGTGCTGATGCAGCATGTGATGGTACTGCGGAATTCAGAAAGTCAAAGTGTGACGGATTGCCTGTAACCGATATGCATATAGGTTGTTTGGAGGATGGTGATTATGTATTTATTAAAGTCGCAAGTTCTGACAATGATGGTGATTGCGGTACTTTTGATATTACAGTAGAAAGTATAAAGGATTGTGATATTGCAGATGCATGTGAGGATATTACGGGTGCTCAGGAATTGGATCCTGTAACTCCTGAAGATGTGGAGGTAAATTATGTATGTACTCAAGGATGTTTGGATTTGGCATGTCCTGATCCCGGACTGCCTGGTGGTTGTGCCGGATTTAATACTCAACCAACAGTATGGTTTCAGATAAATACCGATGCTGATGCTGCGCAGTTATATACTTCCGTTGAAACAAGTGGTAGCTGGACTCCTGTATGGTCAATATTTTATTCTCCTAATGATGATTGTACCGATTTGCAAAATGCTGCCGGTACAGGATCATTCCCATGTAGTTTGGACGCTGCGCCTCCTGCACCGCCACTTATTACCGGAGTGACAGAAGGAGTCTATTATATCGCAGTTTCTGCAAATGATGGAGATGTGATTGATGATCCCAATTTCCAAGTTTGTGCCGCTACAATCAAAAATGTGGTTGTTTGTCTTGGACCGGATGTAGGTTGTGGCAATGACGAAACATTGGTTTTTGAAGTTACAGAAAGAGAAAATACAGATGCAGAGCCTAATGGTCCTCCTTATGAAGGACCTTTTTGCCCGGGTGAAGAAGTTACAGTTCATATGCAATTTACCTATGATGCGACACAGACTGGAGACGATTGGATAATTGGTCTTATACCTAAGTTTGGAGATGGTTGGGATATGACAGGTTTTGACTTTGCCGGCAATCCTCCATCAGGTACACCGATGGGTGCTGCCGATTATTATGATGAGAATGGTGATTGTCCACCACTTGTTATGGAAAAGTTTAGTTTCTTGTGTACATATACGGATGATCAAGGTCATTTGAGATTGTGCAATACATTGTGTGAAAATTGTCCATGTACAGGAGGTATGATAGAGCAAGATCCACTTCCAAGCGGTTATTTTTGGGTGCAAGAGGGAACCTCACCTGATTGTGATGCAAATAATTGTTCTCCATCGCGAAAATATGGTATAGGTAATCCTATATCTAATATTGAATGGACTATTAATTTGAAAGTTAAGGAGTTTGCAACGCAAGATGAATGTATGGCAAACGATGATTTGCTTATTAACTTTATGACTTTTTCAGATGGAGGAGCCGGTTGTTGGGATGATCCTATCGGTGAATGTTTGATTGATAAACCGCAATTTTCTCCTGCTTGGAAAGTTAATTGTGATATACCTCCCGGTGTTATAGCTACTCCTCAACCTCAAGATATCTGTTCCGGTTCTGAAGCTGGAATTGATGTGACAACAGAGGACGGAAGTACTGAGCTTATAGAGATTACTTATGATGATAATCCTAATGTAGATGGAGAAAATGATCATTCTTTTTCAGATGGATATGGCACAATTGATGATGTGCTTACTATTAATGACCCGGATTTATGTGATGTAGAAGTGGTGACATATTATGCTCAGGTTATTATACCCGGAATGATTTGCGAAGGGAAGACTGATACTATAGAAGTTAATGTTTATCCATTACCTCGGATCCCTGAGCAAGATGAAATATTTGGAGCATGTATGTCAGATTTGCCATATGACCTTCCAATTGATGCTGAGTGTGGCTTCCCCGGAACATATACTTTTAGTTGGATGGATGATTTGAGCAGTAAATCAGGAGAAGGGGATAATATAGTCATTGATGAATCTTTTGGAGCAGGGTTGCATACATTTAGTATCACGGTTACGGATGAACTTGGCTGTGAAAATACAGGTGAACTTAAATTTAATGTGTATCCTGATGTAGAATTCAAATTACAGGGTGATACTTTGTGTTGGGGTGAATACAAGGAGTTTACTGTAGATTTACTTGGTAGAGAATCTTCTGATTTTGAATTTAACTGGTACTGGGATCCTGGAGATGGATATAGTGGAGGCGATGAAACTTACATAATAGAAACTGATGAGTACGGTTCTGTTTATTCGCCAAGTGAGAATCCGGATGACTTTCAGTTATGTTTGGAACTAAAAGAAGAGCATGATGATGGTGTTGTTTGTACACACGACACATGTGTAAATGTATGGATTAGGAAGCCGATGAATTTATCTCTTAATCCGGGAAATCCGGTATATATTTGTGAGGGACAAAATTGTGTTACTGTTGAGGTTGTTTTTGATGAAGATAACGGAATGTTATTTGATGAGGTTTATGAAATATATTGGAATGGTAATATAACAAATAATCCTGAATATGAATTCTGTGAAACCTCGGTTGGTAATTTTGTCCAGATTATTGATGTATTTGGTTGTGATACTACCATAGATTTTGATATTTTACCAAATGCAGTTACTGATATAGAAATAGTAGGTGATACAAGTATTTGTATTGGTGATTGTACGACATTAACAGTAGTGGGAGATTTTGATTCATATGCATGGAATACAGGAGATCCTGCGGATACAACCAAATCGATAACTGTTTGTCCAATGGATGATTTGACAACTTATGAAGTTTCGGCTATCAATTCCAGTGGATGTGTTTCCAATGGTAGTATCAATGTGCATGTTTTTACAGCTGAAGTGCCGAATATACCTCCAACAGCTACTTTCTGTACAGGATTTAGTACGACCATATCAGCTCCCGGAGGGTATAGCTCATACAAATGGTATTATAATAGTACAGGAGGAACTCCTGTCTCAACCACTCAAGATGTAGTGATTGATAAATCCGGTAATTATATCATCGTGGTAGTTAGTCCGGAAGGTTGTACAGCTCAAGATACTGTTGTAGCATCAGAAGCGAGTGAGTTGACTCCTTACGTTGTTGGAGATACATCATTGTGTTTTGAAGATGATAAAACACTTATGATTGCATTGGGTGGTAATTTTACAGTTTATGAATGGAGATTTAATGATGCAAGTGGTGCAAAAGTTATCCCTGAAACTGATAAAGATAGCATATATCTTGCAGAAGGAACATATTACCTTTATGTTAGTGATGGTAATTGTTCGGGTAATACTACATTTACCATTACAAGAAGGCCAAAAATTGAACCTAAGATTATGCCTGACGTTGATACAATATATATTTGTTATGACGGAGATACAACATTAACAGCACCGGATGGCTTTGTGTCTTATAAATGGAGCAATGGTCCGTTTGACAGGATAGTAAGCGGTGTAGGAGAAGGAAATTATTATGTGACAGTCACTGATGATGAAGGATGTCAAGGGGTAGATAGTATTTATGTAGATGCGTATCCGAGGATGTATCCTTCTCTACAAGATAGTGTTCAGATATGTGCTGATGATAAGGCGATTTTGACCCCCGGTAAATTTGCCGATTATATTTGGTCAAAAGATAATGTTCATCTTGCAAGTTTTGATGGAGAAGAATCGATTGAAGTTACTGAAGGAGGAGTATATTCAGTGATTGTAAGCAATGCAATTGGTTGTACTGCCTTTGATACTATCAAAGTTGTCAAAACCGATAATCTTACTCCTGTAATAGTGGGAGCAAAAGATTTGTGTGAAGATGATGAAATCACTTTGAGTGTTTCCGGTACATATGACAATTATAAATGGACTAATTCTTCCGGAAAAGTCTTGGGTACCGATGCTACGCTTAAATTTACAATGACTTTGGGTAAAGATGTGGAAACAGTACTGTTGGAAGTTAAATCAAACTCCGGTTGTCTTGGTTCAGACCAGGTTACAATCAACAGATATCATACCCCCGAACTTGAATTGGATCATATGCGGATTGAAGTATGTGGTCAAGGATCTACTAATCCCGGGGTATTGAACTTTAATGATTATTTCATCAAGGGGAATGCTACTATTGGTAATTGGAGAGATTTTGATAATTCCAATGCTACTCATAATGCAGACTGGTCAAATGTAGATTTTACAAATGTTGTAGTGGATACAACATATAGATTTGTGTTTAGAACAACAACCGCTAAGGCTCCTTGTGAGGATGTCGTTGATACTATTTATGTCCATGTAAAAGAGTGTAGTTGTGAACAATGGAAATTAAGCCCGTTTGCAGATGTCTGCAATGATGAAAATTCAGCCCAGATAAATCTCGGAGAACATGTGGTCAATGCTAATGGAGACAGAATTGTGCCTGTACCGGCTGGAGTATGGACTGTAACACCCGCAGGTGCCGGAGTTTTATCAGGAAATAAATTTATTGCTGCCGGTGCAGAATCAGGTACTTATACTATTACATATAAATTCAATGATAAGGGTGTCTATTGTACCGATACTGCGAGTCAGACCATTACTGTTCAAAATGCAGTGAATCCGGGAACTCCTCAACCTCAACATGTATGTGAGGGAGCAAATGAGGTATTTGATCTGGGTGGACTATTGATTGGTGGTGATGCAGGTGGTACCTGGACAGAAGTATCTTCAAATCCAAGTACAGGAGGAGCTTTCGATGCAAACGCAGGTACATTTACTACTAATGGACAGAATATTGGAGAATATGTATTTGAGTATTCATTGAAGGGCGTAGATCCTTGCCCTGATAAGAGTGTAAGGGTAAGTGTTATAATTGATCCTACACCTATAGCTGATGCTGGTGACGTAAGTGTCTGTTTTGAAGACAAGCCGGTAACTTTATTTGCTAAAAACGAAGCTGATAGGTATGAATGGATTAAGAAAGGTTCAACTGATGTATTAGGTACTAATAGAGAATACAGTACATCGGAATCGGGAACTTATGTATTAAAGGTATTTTCAGCCTTAGGTTGTTCAACGGAGAAAGATGTGATAGTTGAAATCAAACCACAGATTATAGTTGAGATAACAGGGGAGACAGTTCTTCAAAATGGAGCCACCGATACTCTGTTTGCTAGTGTGACAGGTCGAAACGTTGATGATATTCGTTTGTACAATTGGTCAAAAGACGGAGAAGCTATTGATACGGTTCATAGCAATTATCTGGTGGTATCTGATAAAGGAGTTTATTGTGCAGAAGTAGAAGACAATGCCGGATGTACAGGTGAAGCTTGTATCACGGTTACCACAGCTATTACTAAGGAGATAGATATTCCAAATGTTTTCAGCCCTGACACAGATGGAAAGAATGATAGATTCTTTGTCAAAGATGGAAAGAATGTCGCCAATATCAGGACCTTTAAGGTTTGGGATAGATGGGGCAATTTGGTTTACAGCGATGCTGACTTCTCATTTGAAGATAGGAAAAATCACTTCTGGGATGGTAATTACAATGGTAAAAAAGCAATGCAAGGTGTATATGTTTACCTCGTTGAATTTACATGGAGTGATGGGAAAGATGATTTTGTAGCGGGTGATGTTACTCTGATTAGATAATAGATTTTTTGTTTTATAATTAAGAGAGGCGACTTATGTTGCCTCTTTTTTTATTGATGATTTAAGGGGCATTTTGGTTTTCATCTGGTATAATTATAGGGAATCTTATTAATTGTTTTAAATTTGCGGGATTAATATTGATTTAATACCGGATTAACTTTAAGATGTTGTAAGAATATTACGAAATTAATTCTTCAATATTGAGTGACAAAAAACAAGCATGGCTTGTCTCGCAATACGTCGGGAGCATAGCTACGGCGAGTATTTTTAACGAAAATATTGGAAAATTAAGATATAATATATGCGTCATTTTAGAGTTTAATTGGTTTAATTAGCAAAATGTATTTTGGAGCAAAAAGAGCTTTATAAAGAAATAAATATTCTTAACGAAGAACAGAATCAGGATAATTCGCAGGATACTGTATTGAGGAATGATAAAGGTGAGTTGATCTGCTATCATTGTGGAGATATTTGTCCGAATGATGAAGTGTATATCGGGAATAAATATTTCTGTTGCAATGGATGTAAAACTGTATATGAGATACTGGATAGTACGGGCATGTGCCAATATTACGATATTGATGAAAATCCCGGATTCAGTCTTAAGGGAAGACAGCAAGAGCAATATGGTTGGTTGGATGATCCTGAAGTTGTTGAGCGTATAATTGATTTTACTGACGGGAAGCAAAGCAAAGTAACCTTTCATTTACCCCAAATGCATTGTGCTGCCTGTGTATGGTTGCTTGAAAATCTTTATAAATTCAATGAGGGAATAACTGTCTCTCGTGTAAATTTTACAAAAAAAGAGATATTTATAAATTTCATCAATGACGAAATCACTCTTCGCAAGATTGTAGAACTATTGGATTCAATCGGTTATGCGCCTGCGATAAATATGTCCAATCTCGAAGACAAAACCAAGAAAGTGGCTGATAGATCACTTTACTATAAATTAGGTCTGGTAGGATTTGCTTTTGGCAATGTGATGCTGTTTACTTTTCCTCAATATCTGGGTTTAATCAAAGAGACGGATCAAAGTTTCTTTAAATTCTTTAGCTATGTCAATCTTTTTATTTCAATTCCTGTAGTATTTTATGGCGGGGCTGATTATTTGAGATCTGCTTGGCTGGGAATCAAAAAAAGAAATTTGAATATCGATGTTCCGATTAGCTTGGGGATTCTATCAATTTTCTTTTGGAGTATATACGAAACAGTTAGTGGTACAGGTCACGGTTATTTTGATAGTCTTACCGGCTTAGTATTCTTTTTGCTTGTAGGTAAATGGTTTCAGCAAAAGACATATCATTCAATCGAGTTTGACCGGGATTATAAATCCTATTTTCCTATTGCAGTCACAAAAAAAGAAGGAGCTAAGCAAGGCACAGTTGTCGTTGATAAATTGATGCCCGGTGATACGATAATAATAAAAAGTAACGAGTTGATTCCCGCTGATGGAATTTTACTAAAAGGAAGTGCAAGTATCGACTATAGTTTTGTGACAGGAGAATCCATTCCCGTGCCACTACAAGCAGGACAAAAGATTTTTGCAGGAGGAAAACAAATGGGGGAATCAATAGAAATGACGGTTACCAAACGTGTATCACAGAGTTACCTGACCCAATTGTGGAACGATAGTGCTTTTGAAAAACAAAACACAAAGCCCATAAGCGATTTGGCCGATAAGATAGGCACATCATTTACGTATGTGGTTTTGTTTGTTGCATTTTCTACTTTGATTTATTGGTTGTACACAGACCCCTCAAAGGCGATTTTTGCATTTGCTGCTGTCTTGGTTGTAGCCTGTCCTTGTGCAGTGGCATTATCAATTCCATTTACTTTTGGAAATGCAATGAGAATTTTGGGTAAAAATGACTTTTATTTAAAAAATACCGGTGTCTTCGAATCTATCCAAAAAATAACATCTGTGGTATTTGATAAAACAGGTACACTTACTTATGCAGTTAAAAACAAAATATCTTATACAGGAGAAAAGTTGAGTGAGTCTGATAAAATTTTGATTAAAACCCTTGCATTTCAATCCTCTCATCCGCTGAGCAGACAGATATATGAATCCTTGGATTGCAATATGGAAGAAGCTGTTGTTTTTGAAGAAGAAATAGGGAAGGGGATAAAAGGAAAAATCAATGGGCATAGTGTAAGAATCGGTTCGGAAGTGTTTGTTACGGGTAAAAAACAATCAGAAACAAATGGAGTATTTGTATCAATTGATGGAAAAGTAAAAGGATATTTTTTAATTAAGAATATTTACAGAAAAGGACTAAATCAATTTATCGATTATTTTGGTTCAAGATTTTCACTTGCACTGATTTCGGGCGATACAGATAATGAAAAAAGGAAATTAGAAGAAATTTTTCCGGCACAAACCGAAATGTTGTTTGAGCAAAAACCCAAAGATAAACTCGATTATATATCAAGACTTCAGGAAAAAGGAGAAAATGTATTGTTTTTCGGAGATGGTTTGAATGATGCCGGAGCGTTACAGAAAAGCAATGTGGGTATTGTTATCACTGAAAATATAAATAACTTTACACCTGCAAGTGATGTGATAGTTAGTGCTGACAAGTTTGATAAGATAAACAATTATATCGACTATATCATAGATACGAGAAAATTGATTTATGCGGCATATATAATAGCTTTTATCTACAATATTGTTGGCGTTAGTTTCGCCGCAAGTGGTCAATTATCGCCACTTATTGCAGCTATATTGATGCCGATAAGTTCGGTTTCCGTTGTGATATTCGGAATAGTTTCAAGTACGATTTTAGCCAAAAGGAAAGGCGTTTTAGAGCAATAACTCGGATTTCTAGACTTTTTTAAAGTAAAACAAGATAGCTAACTTTGAATCGCAGAAGTAAAAGCTTGGGGGAATACATCGGATTATTATGAAATGGTAAGCCCCCTTCCCTAGCTAAGGCTTACGTTATGACACATCTTTTAATAAATGTAATAACGAAAGCTTTCTCATGAGAGAATTGATTCCGATTTTAGCACCCATCCCCGGCCATTCCCTCACAAAGGGAAGGGAGAAGTGGATGTGCTTAATCGTAAGGAAAAGCGACAATCGTTTTATCTTGTTTTCAACCAGAATGCTATTTTCAGGGATAAAAAGTGGAGCTTTTGTGGTTTACCCCGTGAAATAGGCTTCACCTAAATTGAAAATTTATTTCACCGGGGGTTGCAGCTTCCTCCCTTGTAAGGGAGGATTGAGGTGGGTTCTAAATAAAAAGTTTTGCTAAAAGATGTGCCATAACGAAAGCTTGCTAAGGGAAGGGATGGTTTACCCCGTGAAATCAATAAAGTATTTCATCGGGGGGATGGGTTCTGATATCCAGATTATCAACGACTTAATGATCTAGTTAAGATATAGAAAAAAAGCACCCACTAATAGCGGGTGCTTTCGATCATGAAAGAAGGAAATCTTTATTTCGTTCTTTTTTTTATTTCAATGTAATCATTTTCTTTGTTTGAGTAAATCCATCTGTTTCCAAAGTATAGTATATGATACCTGATACCTTGTCGTCAAATGATACATTTACCAAATTTCTACCTTTGTTGAATACTTTTGAAATCTCATCTATTTTTCTTCCTGTTACATCATAGAAAGATAGGGTAGCTTTTTGATTTGAAGGTAAATCAAACATTACGGTAGTTTCTTTGGAGAATGGATTCGGAACATTTTGATAAAGTGCATATCCTTTAACATCTTGACCATTATCTCTGAATCGAAGTTTCATATCCATTACTTCCAAATTATTATCATACGCTTCAGTAGCTGTTATATCACTGCTCAATTTGATATAGCTTGATAGTTTTCCACTGTTTTTTGCCGTAAATTTCACTTTGAATAATTCCGGATATGTATTGTTATAATTCTTGAGTTTGACAGTTAAAAGTTCTAATCAGCAGACAATCAGACAGAAGCATTTTTAAAAAATGTAAAATTGCCACTACTTAATAAAATTTATTATTGAATTGCTATTTTGGTTGAGCTGGATGATATGCCTTTCAATTATATTTTTGCAGGAGATAAGTTCTTAATTGGTTTAAGATTCATTGCCTTAAGAATATCAGCTGCTAAAG
>JALVEE010000038.1 GCA_027008645.1 Saprospiraceae bacterium | reverse complement strand
AAGGCAATAAGCGCCAATCCCATAGTTATTGAAAGATTTCCCGTGGTATTCACTGAACCGATAAAAGGTATTTGTCCCAATAAATTCAAGGTTAATATAAAGAAGAAAATAGCCAATAGATAAGGAAGATATTTATTGTATTTCTCACCGATAAAAGGCTTGGCCACTTCATCTCTGACAAATATAATCATTGGTTCAAAAAAGGATTGAATTCCACTTGGGGCTTTACCCTCATTTGTTTTATAGGCTCTGGCAATTTTTGTAAATAAAAACAAAAGCAACAATGCCACCAAAATCATAAAAACAACATTTTTGGTAATAGAAAAATCATAAAAAGAGGTTATACCACCTCCTAATGCTCCACCATCCAAGGTACTCCTACTGTCCAATTTGTATTTATGACCATCAATAACAGCATATTGAACTTCTCTTTTTTTACCATCAACCAATTCCTGAACTCTTTCTATTTTATCCAATTGTTTTATGCCATTTCTGTCAAAATTTTTATCCGCAATTCTGTAAACAGATCCCTCTGACAATACATAACCGTCAACAACTTTATGCCCATCTCCGTGGTGACCAATACCAAATTTTCCTGACGAAAAAAATGACCATCCTTGATCTTTTGAATATAAAATAACGGGTAATGGAAAATTAAATGAACCAATAGAAAAAACATTTTGATTTCCAATATGATGAAAAATTGTCTTTTTTACATCAAATTCCTCAGAATGTTCACCATGCTCTGTCTCGCTACTCACTTCGTGATTCTCTCCTTGGTGTTTGTTCTCCCCTTCGTGTTGAGCAAACAAATTAAACACTCCAAAAACAAGGAAAATAAGGATGAATTTTATTGATTTTTGCATAATAATATACGGTCTTGTTTTGATTTGACCGCAAAGGTAAAACTAATTTTTATTTATACTAATTATTTTTTAATTATTTTCTCAAAAATAACCCAAAATACATGAAAAAATTTTTTCCTGAAATTTGGTTTCTTGATTTTTTTTAGGATTTGAAAAACGGTATGTTAAATATTAAAATAATTATCTTAGTATAACAAAATTTCCTTTGATAGTTTTTATGCTATTGTCTTGATCATAATAAGTAAAAATATACAGATATGCACCGGGTTTAACATACATGCCACGAAAACTTGAGTCCCACCCCTCCTCAGCGCATTGAATATTGTCGCAACTAAATACTTTCTCACCCCATCTGTCGAAAATTTGAAAATCCTTTATCGATATGCATTTATTTAAAATGAAAGGTTTGAAAATTTTATTTTCTTCATCATCAGGAAATATCGCATTTGGAAATAAAATATCGCCTTTTTTCGCATTGATTAAAATACCTGTTTTCGTTTCGCAGCCAATCGAATCCATTAACACGGCTTCGACAATCATTTTATCCCTGTCAACAATTAGATTCAATGAGCTTTCATCCCGATTGAAATATGTGCCGGCAATATCCCAAATCAAGGTATCTCCACTACTAAAACCTGTATTATAATCCGCTGTAATTTCAATAGTATCACATATATAAATATCATGATCAGGTATGTATTCTAATGTGAGTTCCGGTGGCTCTATCGCAATAATATACACCGAATCAATCAGCTTACATCCATTGGACATAAAACTACTATAAATTGTAAAATCACTACTGTCTATCTTGATATTTACAGTATCTTTTGTGTTATTTCCTTCGATAAAATCCGTAGGAAACCATTTAATATCACCGTTTCTTATCCCGGATTTTATACTTAATTGTCCTGTACTTCCCATACAAAACATCCTTACAGAATCTCCTTCAATTCGAAAATCAGTTTTTGCATTTTTAATATAAATGGAATCGTATGCAAGGCATTTGTCCGTAACAGTATCAATCAATCTTCCTTCAATGTATATCCATTCATTTTGTCCCGGCAAGTATTTGACAATAGTACTGTCAGGGTTCTTGAAATAATCCCCCGGACTCCAATGCACAAATTTTACTCCTTTAGCTTCCAAAGAAATTGAATCTCCTCCACAATGATACAGGCTATCCAAACCTTCGTTTATTGATATCTTTAGCATATCCCGTATTGGTATTGTGATTTCATCCAGTACTTTTCTCCCACATTCAAAATTTCTGATTAATTTTATCACTATATATTCTGTTCCTTCCTCAATATCATCCTTTATTACATTTACCTTAAAGGATTTATTTAATTCATCTGTATTAAATTCAATGAAATCAGGAATA
Organism: Saprospiraceae bacterium; assembly: GCA_027008645.1. GTDB lineage: Bacteria > Bacteroidota > Bacteroidia > Chitinophagales > Saprospiraceae > JADJGA01. The sequence continues at coordinate 3,049 of JALVEE010000038.1, read as the reverse complement.
TCTGTGATGTAATCTTCATTTCTTGTAGCAGTACCGGACAATTCAATATAAAACTTAACTTTCTTTTCAATAGCATGAGGTAATGTGAAATTAATGGTACCTCCTAAAAGATCACAATTATCGGACAAATACTTGAAATTATAATCAATTTTTGTTGTTAATCTTGGTCTTCCGTCAGTCAAATCGCCAATAAAAACCCCCGAATCGTAAATTGTATCTGCTCTATCTGAGATAGCATATTTTACATGATATGTCTCACAAGGCACAACCTTTTGTCTTGCAATCAAATAATGCTTTTTGCCGAGTGAGTCCCAAACCATCCCATCATACTGCAAGTTTTCTCCTGACAAATTTGAATGATAATATTGCCAATTATCAACTCCATTTATCGTATTTATTGACACAAAATCACCTGAATTGGGAAGAATTGCCATATTCTTTTGATTGTCTAACTTAGGGTTTGTTTCAACTCCTTTTCCTGAAATAAACAACGCAAAGATATCATTGTACTTGCTGTGAACATATTCGTGATATTCTTCAGAACCAAACATATACTTATAACTAATCTCTTCACCATAAGGAACAATATCAAACTCTAAAACACAAGCATCATGAGATTTTTCCCATTCTGCACCGCTGGTGATTACAGACAGACTGTCCAAATCTTTATCTCCCGGTATGTTTAGGGCAAAAGACTTTTTTCCTGAATCATTAGGACCAATAGCATTTTGAGCAAGACCATTTGTCAAAATAATACCTTTATCAAATCCTATATCATCCGCATTGATTTCAAAAACACCATATGCTTCATTTGCACATTTAATCGATGTGAGCTTGCTTTCAATGTCTTTTTGTATCAAATAACTTACAAGGGTGTCTTTATCAATATTCTCTTTAATATTTAATTTTGGTTTATTGGGAGAAGCGCAAAAATCTGAGTTGCAATTCCAAGAAAACTTGAACCCGTCAGCATTCAAGGAATCATCTGATACAAATCTTAGAGTAATACAAGGAGCATTAACACAATTTTGATACTGTACCCCCGCTCCAAATATTGTATTATCTTCAAAATAATGATCAGCATTGCCACTTAAATACAAAAATACACTGTAATTTGTGTCAATACCATTGTATAACTTCAAAAAATCACCTGTTTTGGCATTGGTATTTGGCATGGTATCGTATTCAAATTCTCCTTCATTAATCAGATTCAGATTGTAATACTCAAACTCATATCGAATTGAATTGACATTTCCTTCCGGGCAGATAGTGAAAGTATAATCCTCATTATCGGCATAATTTCCCTCATCACCCCCAGAGTCATATAGAATCCCCGAACATTTATCGGAAAAATTATCAGCCTTTATATTGTATATATTGTTTTCTTCAATGCAAATATTAAAATAACCGGAGTTGGAATCACCTCCAAAATTATCAATTCTTAGAAAATATTTTTCACCGATTGTAAGACCTTCAACCAGGAATTCAAGACTGTTGTTGTTTTCATCTCCAACAAAGCAATTACGGACAATCATTCCTGTATTGCAGCCTCCTCTATAGATAGCGGCTTGAATATTTTTAATCGCTTGATTTGTATTTTGATTACCTCTGATAGTAAATCTGTACTCTGTACCGGAATTAACACTAAATACAAACCACACATCATTTTGAGGGGGATTGTTTATAAAGCATGGTGGTTCGTTTTCGTTGCCAATATCACTTGCTGTTGCATTTATATTTGTAAATATAGCATCTTCGCAATAAGGAACACCCCCTAAATCTATCGGAGTAGAGCATTCATCATTTGAGGGTTGGGAATACAAAGGTCTCAGAAGTGAGAGTAGGAGCAGTAAAAATACAGGTTTAAGAATAGTAGAAATACTCATATTTAAATAAATTTATGAGATTTAGCCTCCTGATTTCTTAGCATCTTTGAAACCTTGAGATTTCAATATCTCAATAATTTTATCGCGATTTTGACCTTGGATTATTATCTCATCGTCAGTATTAGAACCTCCAACGCCCAATTTGACTTTGAGCAGTCTTGCCAACTCTTTCATATCCTCTTTATACTCATTGAAACCGGTAATTACCGAGACAGGCTTACCATTTCTTTTCTTTTTTTGGAGCCAAACTCTTATTTTTTGATTTTTTCTATTGCTTTGAGCCTCATTAACATCTTCAATATCAGATTCTGAAATATCATCTGAATCTGTTAGTTTTAAATTGGAAAGGATATCAAAGGGGTTATTGCTCTTCATAAGACGAATAGTTATTTGATTAATTCAAATGAATATTCCAATGTATAATAAACTTGGCTTCCTTCGGAATCCTTTTTCTTCAAAAACACATCGATGTCCGTAGTCTCGCTTTCCGTTTTATCTTTACTGTCAAATTTTACTTTCAGTACTCCTGTTTCTCCAGGCTTAATTTCATCTAATGGATAGTCAACCTCGGTGCAATCGCAAGAAGATACAAAATCAATCATCACAGGCTCATTGCTAATATTTTTGAATTCAATATCAAAAAATATAACATCTCCTTTTTTCACTTCACCTAAATCATAGGACATCTTCTTAAAGCGTAGATATTCAATTGAAGAACTATCTTCTACAGAAGCAGTTTCCACTTGTGAATAAGACACTCCGGCAAATGCGAAAAATGCAATAAAAATAAAAAATAATTTGTTCATGCTCATTATAAAACTTAAGTTTTTAATAAATATTACGATAGCAAAACGGATGATATCAGCATAAATTGTATTATTATGAATTTGTTAACATTTTTTTACAATGAATTTTTATTGCAAAATATTTTGGTATTCTGATTAATCAGGCTATCTTTGCGCACTGTTAAAAAAAATAGTATAATTATGCCTAAAATGAAAACGCACTCAGGTGCAAAAAAGAGATTTAAAGTAACCGGAACAGGCAAGATAAAGCATTTTAGTTCAAACGCTTCTCACTTGATGAGAAAAAAGTCTAAAAAGTCAAAGAGAAATCTTAGACAAGCTAGTATTCTTGACAAATCAAACCTCAAAAGAGTTAGA
>JALVEE010000037.1 GCA_027008645.1 Saprospiraceae bacterium | reverse complement strand
CATTAATTATTAAAATCCAACGAATATGAAATTCACAAAACTTATAAAATTAGAGATATTTAAATACAAGGACAATTCATTAGTCCAAATGCTATTGTTGTTTTTTACGATATTAATGCCCACTGCTATATTTGTGATGAAAAATATGCAGATTCCCATGCTACCGGGAGCAAATAGCTATTTTAGCTTTCCTCAAGTATGGGAGTACCAAGCTTATTCAGGTAGTTGGTTATCATTTTTATTTTTAGGTTATCTTGGAGTGTATATTATTACCAGTGAAATCCAATTCAAAACCATGAGACAAAATATAATAACCGGGATGTCCAGAATGGATTTTTTCAAGGGAAAGATATATATTGCTATCCTCGTCAGCTTATATGCCACAGTTTTATTTTTTGTATCAACTGCAATCATTGGACTTTTGCATCAGGATGCATTTGACTTGGCAGAAATATTTGAAAAGCAAGTTTATGTAATTCCAAGATTCTTTTTATTGACTTTTGCATATATGACTTTTGGTATGATGGTCGCATATTTAATAAAGAAACCCGGACTTTCAATGTTTTTCTATTTCTCATATATACTATTTATTGAGCCGTTGTTCAGATGGTGGTTGCATATCAGATTTTTCGGGAAAGGCAATTTTATCTTTTATTATCCGATGAATGCAATTGAAGACTTAGCTCCATTGCCACTGTACAAATATGCACAAAACTTCTCTCCAAAAAAAGATTTCTTCATGTTGCTTAGCTATCCTGAAGCTGCTGCTATAAGTATTATAAGCGTAATTGTATTTATTGCGATTAGTTACTATTCCTTTAGCAAAAGGGATATATAATATATTCGCTAAGAGGTTAGAAACCTTTAGCTCAGCTCTTCCTTTTCAATCCTCACCCCCTGATGAAATATTCATAAATGAATTTCACAGGGCAAGCTAGCCCTCTCCTTTTATTAGTGTTTCCCTACCTCTTTGAAAACAATCTAAATGGAGAGGGAAGCTTATGACTGGTCGTTAGTAAAGGCTCTTGTTTTTATTTAGATGTTATCATCATACATCATACAAATTATAAATCACATTAAAAAGATTTATAGCTTATCACAACGAATAAGCACTTTCACTCTCCCCTTCTCCTTTCAAAACATTCTCAAATAAAAAGTTCGACTTTTTAAAAGGAGAAGGGGTCGGGGGATGAGGTTAGAAAAGAAAAGCAGAAGAAGCTGTGTTAGAAGTAAGAACAAGAACATCACAAAGCACTCCAAAAAGGACGTAATTTTAAGATTAATTCTGTAATCCTATTTTCATATTGTCTATGCACCAAATAATTTGAGTCACTTAATCTTTCGGTATGTAATTTAGGCGTACCGTTTATTCCTGCTATGAAATTTTCAACGCTCTTATATAATATATCAGGATTATAGCCTCCTTCAAGAGCGGCAAATATATTTGAAAAATTGCTTCTCAACAATCTTCCTATTTCAAAAAATGAATCAAGTGAATAATTCAAATCCAAAATCATGTCGTTTTTATGACCGTCAAAACCCGCTGAAATAGCAACTATATCAGGATTAAATTCTTTTGCAACCGGCAAAAATGTATTGAAAGCACTCATCAATAAATCATCACCACTTTTAGGAGGAAGTTCAACATTGATATTGTAACCAATTCCATTTTCCTCACCGATATCACAGGAGGTTCCGGTCCCGGGATAAGCGGGATATTGGTGTATCGACCAAAAAAGAACTTTATCGGTATCGTAAAAGATGGATGAAGTTCCATCCCCAAAATGACCGTCAAAGTCAAAAACCAATACTTTTTTCCCTTCCTCAACCAACTTCTCAGCAGCAATAGCTATATTATTAAATATACAAAAACCACCGGCTTTACCTCTGAATGCGTGATGCCCTGGAGGTCTGATCAAGGCAAAATCACCTGATCCCGAAGCCATTATTGTTGCTCCTACAGCTTTTGTTGCAGTTTTGAAAGATTTTTCAGCACAGACAGTATCCATTCCTAAGGGAATATTTTGACTGCATTTTTGCTGAACATCTGCTATATATTGTCCATTGTGAACCAAACCCAAATAATCTTCTCCATCAATAATACCGCTAACCGGCACATTACTAAATGGCACAAGTCTCAGTTTATTTTCAGGATGATTTCCTGTATTGTGATCTAAAAAAATATCATTATAAATCAATTTCATCTCAATACACAGGTTTTACTTTATATCCCTTGGACTTTAGCAATTTGAGTATTCCTTTGCCGCCGAAAAAATGTCCGGCTCCAACAGCTAAAAACACTTTTTTTTCAATTGCATATGTATCAAATGTTTCTACAATATTTTCATTTCTTTTATGAACCAAAACATCCTTCATTTTGCCAAGTGATTTGATGGTTTTTTTATGCAATTCCCTAACTTCTTGTTTCTCGTATAAACCGATTAGTTTTTTTATTTTTCTTCGGTATTTTTTTGTATTTTTTCCTATATCCAACAATGATTTCAACTGTTGTTTTAGAGGAAATCTTCTCATTATCTTTGTCTGACTTTTGGTAGTTTCAGCGCCAATAGTTATTTTCCCCCTATCCTTTGCATAGTTCCAAAGTATTATATCCATTGGAAACTCATAGTCGTTTTCAAACATTGATTCCGTGAGCATATTTTCGATAACCATGGGTCTAAAAAAACCTAAACGCTCCAAATCAATCCCAAATGATTTATATATCGCTTTATTTAATTTCTCATATTTTTTTGTCGGGATATAGCTTCTGAGATGTTTTCCCTCCGGTAACTGCAAAACTTCCATTATATCCCCGCTACCTGCATCGTCCAAAGGGTATTCTGCTATAAAAATATCAGATTTATCAATATAATCTTTTACTTCTTCCAATCTGAAATATACTCTCTTATCCCTTAGATGTATAGTTCCGAAAACATAAGATTCAAATCCGGTTTCCCTGTGAATCACTTTCCACAAAAGAGTGTTTTTTTTTCTTTTCTTCATCAATACTGTTCTTTATCATTTGGAAAATCACCGGATCTAACATCATTGATGTATTGCTGTACAGCACCGTTGATCTCTTGAGATAAATCCAAATATCTTCTCAAAAAGCGGGGGTGAAAATCTTTGGTAATTCCCAACATGTCGTGTACTACCAAAACCTGTCCATCAGTATCCGGACCTGCGCCAATGCCAATAGTGGGAATAGATAATGATTCGGAGACTTCCTTTCCGAGTTTAGCAGGAATTTTCTCCAAAACAAGAGCGAAACAACCTAAATCTTCCATCAGCAAAGCATCTTCTCTAAGCCTTTTAGCTTCTTCTTCCCCTTTAGCCCTTACAGAATATGTACCGAATTTGTAAATAGCTTGAGGAGTTAATCCCAAATGGGCCATTACAGGAATACCGGCAGACAAAATCCTTTCGACTGATTCTTTGATTTCAATCCCACCTTCCATTTTTACGGAATGTGCTCCTGATTCTTTCATTATCCTTACAGCGGATTCCAAAGCTGTCTTTGAATCCCCTTGATATGATCCGAAAGGCAAATCAACCACAATCAAAGCTCTATCCACCGCTCTTACAACAGATTGTGCATGATATATCATCTGATCCAATGTGATAGGAAGTGTTGTTTCATGTCCTGCCATCACATTTGAAGCGGAATCTCCAACAAGGAGTATATCTATTCCGGCACCATCCAAAATCTTAGCAATAGAATAATCGTATGCTGTGAGCATTGCGATTTTCTCATTATTTTTTTTCATATCTCTTAAGACATGAGTTGTTATTTTTCTAACTTTTCCGTGAACAGACATTATAATAATTTAAAATACTAAATTGAAATGATTACTCAATAAATCACCTTTATTATCAACTCCCCTATTACAAATATTTAAAACTCTCATTTGGATCGATTTTCTGTAATGTTTGATAAATCAATTCAATTACATTTGAGATATCGTCCTTATGCGCCATTTCAACAGTAGTATGCATATATCTCAATGGCAATGATATCAATGCAGATGGAATCCCGCCATTTGAATATGCAAAAGCATCCGTATCCGTACCGGTAGCACGAGAAGAAGCAGATCTTTGGTATGGAATCTTGCGCTCATCCGCTGTTTCCAATATTTTCTTCAAAAGTTTATTGTGTACGGAGGGTGCAAATGTAAGCTCAGGACCTTTTCCACATTCAATTTCTCCATATACCTTATTATCAATCATTGGAGTACTTGTGTCATGGCTAACATCAGTGATAATAGCAACATCAGGATTTATAGTTTCGGTTATCATTTGTGCTCCTCGCAATCCCACTTCCTCTTGAACTGAATTCACTATATAAAGTCCAAAAGGCAATTTCACTTTGTTCTCTTTCAATTTTCTGGTAACTTCTGCTATACAAAACCCTCCCATTCGATTATCCAATGCTCTTCCGTAATAATACTTACCATTCAATTTATCAAACTCATCAATAAAGGTAATAGGATTCCCTATATTAATTCCCATCTCCAATACTTCCTCTTTGGTTGTAGCTCCGACATCTATAAAAATATTGTCCAAAGCCGGCTTTTTCTCGGTTTTGGTCGATCTCGTATGAATGGCAGGCCAACCGAAGACACCTTTCAAAACTCCAGAATTATCAGTATGAATATTTACTCTCTTTGACGGAGCTATTAAATGATCTGAACCACCATTTCTGATAACATAAATCAATCCTTTTTCTGAGATAAAATTTACTCTCCAGCCTATTTCATCCGCATGTGCCTCTATTACTACTTTAAACTCAGCTTCAGGATTAATAATTCCATAAGCAGTTCCATAATTATCGCTTTTCCAATCATCAATATAAGCTTTGATATAATCAAGCCATATTTTCTGCCCGCTTGACTCATATCCTGTCGGTGCGGCATTATTCAAATACTCAAATAAAAACTTTTCAGATTTCTTATTCATAAAATATATTTACTTTTTATTCCAATTTTCGGGATCTAATTTCCAATTTTTTATCAATTCAAACTCTTCATTTGTTATATAATTTTCTTTTCTAGCTTCAACTATTAGTGTATCATAATCGCTAATAGTTTTAAACTCACATCCTGCTTTTTCAAAATTCACCCTTGCTTTTTCAAGATTATAGCTAAATATTGCAATAACACTAACAACTTCATTACCATTTTCTCTAATTGCTTCAACTGCATCTATACTACTTCCTCCGGTAGATATCAAGTCTTCAATCACAATTACGCTTTTACCCTTTTCCAACAAACCCTCAATTCTATTTTGCCTTCCATGTGATTTTGCTGATGAACGAATATATACAAACGGTTTTCCAAGTTCTTCAGCAACAAGTACTCCCCAAGGTATGCCGGCAGTAGCTACTCCGGCTACATAATCAAATGATTTGTACCCCTTAGTTAACTCAACCAGAGCCAGTTTTACACTATTCCTAATGTCGGGAAAGGAAAGCGCTAATCTATTATCACAATAAATAGGAGATTGGATTCCCGAAGCCCATGTAAAAAGATTTTGTACATTGATTTTTATTGCTTTTATTTGCAGCAGATTTCGTGCAAGCTCTCTAGAGTGTATCATTATTATAAAATTAAGCGACAAATGTACAAAATTTATATAAACGAAAAACCATTAATATTGATTTCTAACAAAGAAATAAATAATTTTAACCAAAAAACTAATGTTTTGTTGAGCAGATACGCAGGAAAGCCTAAATTTTTACTGAATTATATCGATATGATGGAAAAAGGTATGAAATTTGATGAATTGGTTTTATTCTCTGATGATGTCCAACAAATGTATCGGGATTTAAAAACAATCGCTCCCCCCGTAAAGGCAGCAGGAGGAATTGTTTTTAATAATAAAAATGAAATTCTTGTAATCTTCAGAAAAGGATTTTGGGATCTTGCAAAAGGGCATTTGCATAAAAACGAAACTAAAAAAGCTGCTGCTGCTAGAGAAGTTATGGAGGAAACCGGCCTAAAAAATGTAGAAGTATTTGAAAAAGCAGGTAAGACAAGACATATTTTCAAAAATAAATCAAGACAAATGAAAATATCACATTGGTATTTTATGAAAGCAAATCAAGCAGAACTTATCCCTCAGACCGAAGAGGATATCTCAGAAGCAAAATGGGTAAAACCCGATGTTTTTTTAGAAAATTATAGCATGTATGCCAGTATCAAAGACTTGTTGCAAAATTTAGAACTTAACAGAACTAAAAGTAGTTAACCAGCATTATTCCCTACTTTAATTTATATATTGGGCTACATTCTTGAAAATATTATGTGTTATGTTAGAAATAATGAAAAATTAATACCCCAAAATTGGGGTAACATTTGCCAAGTACGTAAATTTATATTATATTTGCACGTATAAAATAAAACTATGGATACAAAATTAACATTAAAGCTTAATAAAAATGTAATTGAATTAGCAAAAAAATATGCTAAGGAGAATAATATTAGTATATCAAGAATGGTAGAAAATTATCTTAGAGCTATAACAAAAAATAAAAATAATCATATTGAAGTAAGTCCTTTGGTTGAGAGTTTGACAGGAGTAATTGAATTGAAAGAAGATGATTATAGAAAAGATTATACTAATTTTTTATCAAAAAAATACTCGTAAATGGATAGATTATTAGTAGATACGAATATTGTCTTAGATTTATTAGCAAAAAGAAAAGAATTTGTATTAGAAGCACAAAAATTATTTACATTATCTGATAAAAATGAAGTTAAACTGTTTGTTTCTTCTTTAACTTTTGCTAATACTTATTACATTCTCTCGCAACAAATGAAATTAATTAATTCGAGGAAAATATTAAGGAAGTTTAAAGTTCTTGTAGAAGTATTGCCAATGGATGATAAAATTATTGATCTTTCACTTGAGTCTGATTTTAAAGATTTTGAAGATGCAATTCAATACCATACAGCAATTGAAAATCAAATTGATATTATAATAACTCGGAATTTAAAAGATTTTAAAACTTCAAGAATCCCTGTTTTCACGGCTAAAAACTATATTGAAATCATAAAATAGCCTATGGGTAACAAAGCCATATGCAAGCATTCTTCCCTGTTTTTGTAGTGAGAGTTCAAAATACTAATTAGTAAAGGGAAATATCATAATAAATTCGTTTTTTTATTTGAGAATTCAAATCTATATATTACTTTTGCACCCTCCTTGGGATCTTAGCTCAGTTGGTTTAGAGCGCTGCCTTGACAGGGCAGAGGTCATGGGTTCGAATCCCTTAGATCCCACTTTTTCTTCTTTTAATCTTTCTTAATGAAACTGCACATCTCTGTATAAAACAACAAATAAAAACATGGAAGTTAAAACCTTTCAATTCAACCCTTTTCAAGAAAACACATATATATTGATTGACAAATCAAGTGAATGTGTAATTATAGATCCCGGTTGCAACTCCACAGATGAGTATAACAAATTAGACGAATTTATTAGATCAAATGAATTATCTCCTAAATATTTACTTAACACTCACGCTCATATCGATCATATTCTCGGAAACAAATTTATCAATGAAAGATATAATTTAAAGCCCCATTTCCATATTGATGATTTGTTTTTATATCAAAACAGTATTGAAATAGCAAGAATGTATGGGCTAAAATACTCTTTCTTAGATGCGCCTTATTATTTTTTGGAAGAAAATCAAGAAATCATTTTTGGAAATTCTGTATTGAAATGTCTTCATGTTCCGGGACATTCTCCGGGGAGCATTTGCTTTTATAGCGACAAAGATTCGGTTTTAATATCAGGAGACGTACTTTTCAGAGAAAGTATCGGAAGAACCGACTTACCAGGAGGAAATCATCAAGAACTTTTAGCCAATATATCTGAAAGAATTTTGACTCTGCCTGATAATACAGCAGTTTATCCTGGACATATGCTAAGCACTACAATAGGACATGAAAAAATGCACAATCCGTTTTTTTAAATGAACTTAATTTGTAAATTCAAACTTCTTTCGTAACTTGCGTATTAATATAGTATTTAGTATTTGTAAAAAATTAAAATATATAATTATGAAGATTAAACTTTGGATTCTTTCAGTAGTAATGCTTGTATTTGTTTCTTGTAAAGACTCAAAACCTGCAAATGAGCAATCCGCAAAAGAAAATATAGCGAAAACAGAAGAAGTTGTTCCAAAAGTAAAAAATGAAGTTCAAGTGGGTAACACAAAATTGGTCTATAAAGTCAGCCTTGGGGTTTTACCGGACTTAGCATACAAAGGAGTTGGAATGAAAGCGGCAAAAGTACATAAAGACAGACCCGGATATCTTGGAGGGATGCAGGATGGAGATATTGTCACTCAAATAAACGGAAAAAATATAAAAGACTTAGTTGAATACACTCAACTTTTGACAAAATACAAGAAAGGAGACACCGTGGAATTAACTGTTAGTAGAAATGGAAATACTCATAAGCTTAAAATTACTTTTGATTAAAATATTTAATTAATTAGACGTGAGAAGATATCTAAAAATATCTTTTGTTTTATTCTTTTTTTTGAATACTATCTCCTTGTGGGCCACTCACAATAGAGCGGGAGAGATATCCTTTATTCAAACAGGTCCTTTGACAATCAAAGCGACAATTACACTTTACACCAAGACAAGCAGTGTCGCTGCGGACAGAGATAGCATCATTATTTTTTGGGGTGACGGCACAAACGAATTTTTAGTAAGGGCCAACGGTTGGGGAGATCCACAACCAAATGATGTCAAAATAAGTTATTATATTGGTAGTCACACGTATCCCTCACGAGCGCAATACACAATGTCGATGCAAGACCCCAACAGAATTGCAGGCATTCTCAATGTGAATTTTCCCGATAGCGAAAATATCCCCTTTTATTTGGAAACGACTTTTTCATTTTTGAATCCACAATTTCAGGGCGTAAACAATTCTGTCGTACTGCTCCAACCACCGATTGATATCGGTTGCGTAGGTGAGGTTTTTAGACATAATCCCAATGCATATGATATTGACGGAGATAGTATTTCTTATGAATTAATAGTTCCTCTGCAAGCGGAAAACACGCCTGTCATTGGATATGAATGGCCCGACGCAATCAATCCGGGAACAAATAACAAACTCCGATTTGACAATAAAACAGGTGATATATTCTGGGATTCTCCCCAAAAAGCAGGAGAATACAATATAGCTTTTAGAGTAAATGAATACAGAAATGGAGTTTTGATAACTTCAATGATTAGAGATATGCAAATTCTTATCAAAGATAATTGCAAAAGCAAACCACCTCAACTATTGGTTCCTGAAGATATCTGTGTCATTGCAGGTGATACGGTGAGACTGTTGATTACCGCTACAGATTCCGATTCCAACCAAAAAGTACTTATAAATGCGACCGGTCAACCATTTACTTCTAATTACGGCAAGGCTTTCCTGGAAAATAACAATATTTATCAAAATCCTCCGGTAAAATCACTGTTCACTTGGGAAACGACTTGTGAACAGATCGAAAAAACTTATTATCAAGTACTATTCAAAGCAATGGACAATTCTCTTTCCGCAAATTCTGGGTTGATTGACCTAAAAGCGTTAAGAGTTAAGATTTCAGGAGATTCCCCCAAGAATTTAAAAGCTTTGACTCAAAATGGAGCTATCAAATTGACTTGGGATTATCCTTATCCTTGTATCAATTCAGCAAATGAGTACTTTAGAGGCTTTTCGGTATGGAGAAAAGAAGCCTCCAATAATTTTAAAATAGATACTTGCACACCCGGGTTAAAAGGTAAAGGCTATAAGATCATAAAATATTTAACCAATGAAAATGATGCTATAAATTATTATTATTTTGATAAAGATATAGAAAAAGGAAAGCTGTATTGTTATAGAGTTCTTGCCGAATTTGCACACAAGACCTTTAATGGATTCCCTTACAATCCCGTACAAAGTTTAGCTAGTAACGAGTCATGTGAATTTGTTCCTGATGATAGCCCTTATATTACCAAAGTCAGCGTGGTAAATACCGATGATAGTAGCGGTTCAATTGAGATTAACTGGATAAAACCCGATCTTACCGTATTTGACACCATTAAATACCCCCCTCCATATAAATATCAGCTGTATAGAGCAGACAGTTTGAAAAGTGAAGATTTTACAGCGGTAAGCGGTGCAGAATTCGTTTTTAACAATTACTTTAACCAAGACACGATGAGGTTTATTGATAAAAATTTGAATACACTCAATATACAATATAAATATATCGTGAAACTATTATCCAAAAATGTATTGCAATCCACTTCAGCTGAGGCTAGCTCAGTATTTATTAATGTCAATGGAACTGACAAAAGGATAATAATTGATTTTGATTTGAAAACACCTTGGAATAATTATGAATATCATTATTATAAGAGAAATAGAAGTACGGGAGAATTTGATTTCATAGCAAAAGGTCAAGTTCGTGAATATACAGATACTGCAGTGATAAACAATAAAAGCTACTGCTATAAAGTCCGGAGTTTTGGGAAATTGGGTAGCAATCCATACGTTATTATAAATGATTCTCAGATTGCATGCGATTCACCAAAAGACAATGAAAAACCATGTCCTTTGAACCTTCTTGTCTCCAATAATTGTCTGGAAGCCGAAGATAAAGATATAGATATAAAAAACCATATCTCTTGGAGTTTCCCTACAGATTGTACAAGCAAAGATGATGTTGATAAATACGAATTGTATTTTTCAAATATACCTGATAGTGCATTCCAACTTTTGTACACTATTAACAATCCTGATGTTTTTGACACATTGCATTTATCCGTTGATTTTGCAGGCTGTTATTATATTGTAGCCATTGATCGTAATGGTAACAAAAGTGACAAAAGCAATATCGTTTGCGCCGAAAAATGCCCTCTCTACCAACTACCTAATACATTTACACCAAATGGTGACAACTACAATGATATATTTCAACCAATCGTAAAAAGGCATATAAGCAAGATAAACTTGAAAATTTACAGTAAGGCAGGTAGCCTTGTCTATTCAACCACTGACCCTGATATCAATTGGGCAGGATTATCCTCAACAGGAAAAAGATTAAGATTAGGAACATACTATTACAAATGCGATGTATTCTCGGAAAGCACTAAGATAAAAACATTGAAAGGATATATTGAACTTTTGTATTAATGGGATTCATAAAATAATAAAAAATGATTAAATACATTACAACAATAGTATTGTTTTTATTTGGCTTGAATGCTCAATCTCAAATAATAGAAAATCAAGAAGTTTCTCCAAAGGGAGGGATAAATACCTTGGCAATAAAATACTTTGGAATTGAATTCTCAAAAGAACAAAGAATATTATTGAAAGACATTGAGATTGAATTAATTTTTCAAATTGATAAAAAAGGAAAACCAACTTTAGCAGAAATCAATGGAATTAATAATATTGAAATCATTGATAGTTTAAAAAACAAGACAAAAAAAATTGAAAATTTTAATCCTAGAATAAGAAATGGAATTTCAGAACCATCGATATATTTTATGAAATTAACATTTCCATCTTACAAAATGACACAAAGTAGGTATGCATTTTTACAAGGGGGCGCATATAATGAGGCAAAATTGGAAGACTTTGAAAATCTTAAGTTGACAAATACACGATTAGATGTTATGATTGGTGGAGTGATGAACCAATTTATAGGAGAACCATCTAATTATTTAAAATTTGGAGGAGGGATGAAGACAGATATCTCATTTATGGGTAAAAGGAATTACATATACGGGCTCAATATGAGTTTTTATGGAAACAACTTGAAGAAGGAATATCCACTAAATACGAATAGGGAACAATTTTCAGCACCGCCTACGTTATTATTCGGGCTTATATTTGGAAAATGGATTGACAAAATTAGTATTCAAACTGAATTAAATATGGCAGTTCAAAATATTACTGAAAGATTAGAAAATGATGATCCGAACTGGATACAATTAAAAGGCTGGAGTCCAGGAGTATTAATAAATTATCCAATTAGATTAGGTAAGCAAAAGACAATATATTATTATGGGAAACCTTCTCTTTTTGAAAATAGCTTAAACCTACATTTTGGATTAAGATATTTGTTTTTATCAATACCAGAAGCCAGTGGGGTAATGACAGAAATTGGAATAAGCTATAGAATGACTGTGAAAGGGGTAGAAGAATATAAGTTAAAAGATGAATTTTATACGAAATGAATACGTAGCCTAACATTTGTTTATGACATCATAACCGTCTAATATCAGGATACGCTGCTTACTGCGAGACCGTTAGGCTTTATAATGAATGAAATAAGAATATGAAAGAAATCTTAAATATAAAAAAGCGATTCAGCAGGAATGATAAAAATAAATTCCTAAAAGTAATTGAAACAGAATTGACAGAACTTGGATATGAAGTTGAAAAAAAGAATTTTTGGAGATTATTATCATCTGTAAATCTTGAAACAAAAAATGATAATCCTGAATATATTTTTGTAGCACATTATGATACGGGAACAATTATGCCTTTTTGGATGAATTGGTTAATGAAATTAGTTGGGATTAATCGACAAATATTAATGATTATATTTTTAGTGGTTTTTATAAAAATATTAATTCCATTTGTAGGAGAATATCAACCAATTGTTGGAGAAATATTATCAGGATTGTTTTTTATACCTTTGCTTTTAATATTGGTTCCCAATTGGAATAATTACGACGATAATACAAGTGGAGTGATTTCTTTATTGAAATTAGCAAAAAAGTTCAAAGAAAATGGATTAGACAATTCAAAATTTATTTTTGTAGATAATGAAGAATTAGGACTGTTTGGTTCCGCAGCTCATAAACGATATCTAGAAAAAAATAATTTGATTTCTAAGAATTGTAAAGTTATATCGATTGATTGTGTTGGGGGGCGTGGAGAAATTCCTCTAATAGTGAAAAATAGCAGTTCTGATTATTCAAAAATATTTCAAGAAGCAATAAAAAAGGAATTTAATGAATGTAAAGTTACAAGAATGATTTTGCCAGCATCTGATAACTTTTCTTTTAAAAAATACGGAGCAATTAATATTAGTTTTGTTGATAAAACAATTATTCCAAATGGTTATTACATAAAAGATATTCATTCATATAAAGACGGGCAGATTGATTTGGAAAAGATTGATAGATTATGTAATATTGTAACTAAAATAATGATAAACAAAGGCTAATAATGCACATAAAGTATTGGGCAATTGATTGTTAAAACTGCTGATTCACCAATTGGAATATATTATATTCTTATTGTAGTAAATCTGATTATTTTTCAAGAATTGAATTTTGTGTGAGAAATCCTGTATCTGATAAAGTACTAAATGAAAATTTAATTATTTATCCAAATTCGATAAATAACTTCATTGGAATTAAATCAAATAAAATAATTAAGGAAATAAATATTTACGATATTTTAGGGGTTGAAGTTTATAATAATAAAGTCAGTAGATCAGACGTAATTATTACAAATAGTTTTAATTCCGGAATTTATTTTATTCAAGTTGAAACGAATTTTGGAATTCAAACAAAAAAGGTAATAAGTATAAATATGGATTGCTCCGCTATTTGGATTGCATTCCACATATCAATTATCAATACACTTTGGTATTTATTTTATAGAAAAATCAGTAATATGAGAAATCCAAACAAATTATTTAAAGAAATTGCTTTAATTAAAAGAGTAATTTTAGTATATCTTATTATGCTCTATTTTACAAGAGTATCTTTTGGTCAAAATTATGATCCTGATTTTTTCCCTATTGGCGTTTGGTCTGTTAGAGGTGATTTTAGACCAGTTGATGAGTTCCTTTTTAATATTGAAACCGCTGCAAGTTTTCATCACACTTCATTTAAAAACCTGCATAACCAAGGGTTTAATGCTGCTTATTTATCTTATGATCCAATTGTTAACACTTTAGATACGATTTTAGATATCGCAAAACAAAACGATATAAGAGTTATTGCCAATATGAGTAATCTTCATTATTTGATTAGTCAGAGTAATAATATAACTGTTACCGAAAGTGATATCATTCAAGCAATAGAAAATGACTCGATAGACTTATTAAAAGCATCGCCTGCCGTACTTGGCTATTATCTTTACGATGAACCCTTACCGGGTTGGATTGATTTTGATGTTTTGGAAAGTGCAAAATATATTCTAACAAATATTACATCAGATAGTCCAAAACCTATTTTATCAACTTGGAATGATGAAACTAAAATGTCGTATGTCGATAGTTATTTAAATTTAGATGTATTAATGATGGATGCTTATCCATTTGAAGATAATGATGCCATTGGAGATATTAGCCAATATATGCCTTCTTCATTTGCAACGAATCTAATACCATATTCTGACTATATTAATTCAGTTAGAGAAAATCATTGCGATGCACAGAATCGTCCTATGTGGGTGGTTTTACAATCATTTGGGGATCTGGAAACACCTGAAAACGGTGGCTATTGGAGACAAGTTTACCCAAAAGAAATACGCTTACAAGTTTATCTTTCTATTATGCAAGGTGCTAAAGGAATATGGTATTTTTTATATGAATCAGAATATCCTTATTTATTAGGATTATTGGATGTATCCGGACAACCTACACAGCGGTTGCTTGAAGTTATGGATATAAATACTGAAATCAATGCGATACGTAAAACCTTACTGAAACTAAATGTAGTAGATGACCAAACAGGAGTTAGCACTGACCTTGGAGAAGTTAAACTTCATTTTGATAGTAGCACAGATAATCAAGAAAAGTATATAATTGCGGTAAACACAGATGTGTTTGCTGCTTCAAACCCAACTATTAGTATTCATAAAAACACTATTGGATATGATGTTTTGAGTATTATTAATGAACAAAATAATCAAACAATAGCATTTACAGAAACAGCAAATGAATTGATTATTTCAACATCAATAGAAGCAGGAAGTGGACTATTGCTAAAATTATCTCAAGAGCCATCGAAAATAAATGATGTTAGTTTAAGAAATCGAGTACAAATATATCCAAATCCTGTAAAGGATAATTTGTATATTCATACTAATTACAATCAAGCTAACTCATATGAATTATACAATATATTTGGTGACAGGATAAAGAAAGGAAAAATTCAGGATAACAAAGCAATTGATTTGAGCAGTATTATTGAAGGCATATATTTTATAAGAGTTAAAACTCAAAAAGGTTTCTTAACTTATAAAGTACTAAAGGTTTAACCTACATTATTCGGGTTAATATCCTTTTAGTATTTTTTTCTCTAATAAGAGAATTTTAAAAAACTTAAAACTGTAAATTATGATTGAATTTTGGCAAATGCCATTTATGATAGCATTCGCTATCACAGGCGCAGTTGTGTATTTCTATTTACGAAATCAACACAGAGAAAAATTAGCACTTATTAAAAAAGGTGAGAGTATAGTTCCTCAAGATTCTTTACAGCAAATGAAATTTAGTAATCTTGCTAAAGGAATAATATCCATATCATTGGCTTTAGGAATTTTTTCTGCTCATATCTTAGAGACCTACACAAGTTTAGAACCGATAGTTAGTTATATCTAAATGATATTATTTTAATAAAAAAAGAATATTGCAAATGAAATGGTATGATAGAATAGCGAAATTATATGATTTATTTACTTCTTGGATTTACAAGAAAGCAAGAATAAAACTTATTGAAAGTTTAGGAATAAAAAAAGGAGATAGAGTTCTTATTATTGCTTGTGGAACCGGAAAAAACTTCAAACTAATTGAAGAAAAAATCGGAAATACCGGTGAAATAATTGCTCTTGATTATTCAAAAGGAATGTTAGAAGTTGCTCAAAAAAGAATAAATAAGAATAATTGGAAAAACATAAAGTTGATAAATATTGATGCAAGAGATTTAAGTAGTAAATATTTGCTTGATAATAATATTAATGCTGATTTTGATATTTTAATAGGAGAACTTGCTTTTTCTGTCATTCCTGATTGGAAAAATGTTATGAAAATGGGATCTTCATTACTGAAAAAAAATGCAAGAATCGGTTTAATGGATTGGTATAGAAAAAGAAATGATTGGCTAACTAGGATTGTTGATTATTTGGCAGAAGCAGAAACAAATAGAAATACAATAGAATATGCTGAAAAATTATTTTATAAATTTTCTATTAAAGATAAATTTCTTTTTAATAATGTGTATGTCGGAATAGGTAGAAAAAGCAAATAGTTATTTCTTCTTCCTTATCATTTCCAGTGCATTTTCTACAATATTTTCCGCTGTTAGCCCAAATTCCCTGTACAAAACATTATACGGTGCAGAAGCACCAAAATGATTTATTCCTATCACTCTACCCTCTTCACCAACATATTTGTACCAGGATGAAGTATGACCTGCTTCTATTGCAATACGAAGTTTGCATTTCGGATAGATTACACTGTTTTTGTAAATGGTGGATTGCTGTTCAAAAAGCTCTTGAGAGGGCATTGAGACCACCCTGACTTTAATACCTTTTGAATTAAGAATCTTCTTAGCATTTACGGCAATCTCTACTTCAGAACCTGAAGCTATTAAGATTATTTGGAATCCTCTATCCTGTGTCAAAATATATCCACCTTTTTCTGCTTTCTCAGCACTGGCAAATGCACCTCTTTTTCTGGTATATGTTGGCAAATTTTGTCTTGACAAGAATAAATTTGTAGGACCATCATGTCGATTTATTGCTACTTTCCACCCTATTATTGTTTCGTGAGCATCCATAGGTCTAAAATTGATGACATTAGGAA
>JALVEE010000036.1 GCA_027008645.1 Saprospiraceae bacterium | reverse complement strand
ACAAGCAAAAAAAGGGGTGGAACTATAATGAAATAGTCGTTGCATTCGATACTCTGGGCAACAGACTTTGGGAATGGGAAGATTATATAAAACCTCCAAAAGATATTTCTTGTATTCCGCATTATTCCGGTAACGATATGTATATCACTACAGGTAGAGAAGTTTATGCTATAGATATAGAATCCGGTACAACAATTTTTCAGACAAGACAGGAAAATTATCCTATTCCCAGTTATATAATCGGTTATACATCCGGCAAATTGTATCATGTATGGAATGCAGATGGAGCAGGTATTGGTAATACCAAAAGCAGTCTGATGTATTATAATAAATCAAATAATGAATGGGAAGTGGAATTTTCACTTGTAAGTAAAGATTCATTTGATGTAGCACTATATCCTCCTTCCTCTTGGATAAATGAAAACGGTGATACCATACTTGTCTTTTTTGATAAAAAGTATAAAACTATAAATGAGAACTGGCCTTTGAGAGTTGACTTGTATTCTTATAACGCTACGGCAGATACTGTAATGTGGGTGGCAAAACATATAGATCACTCTGCTTTTGCATTGCCCAATGTTAATAATCCTCCGATTATTGATGGTGACAGAATATATTTATTATGTTCAAGGGCATTGCATTGCTTTGATAAAAAAACCGGAGAAAAGATATGGGAAACAAGATTTGACGATACAGGTGGAGCTTTGAAAACGAATTATATTTTAGCTGACGGTATTGTTATTATTGCATCAGGTGGAGGTTTTTTGATTGGTATAGATAAAATAACGGGAAAATTCAGGTTTTTCAAAAACGATTACGGTGGAAGTATCGAACATCTTACATATTATAACCACAGAGTATATTTGACTAACAATTACGGACTATATATTGGCGACACTAAAACAGGAAATTTATTATATTTATTAAAAACCCACAACTACTGTAAGCGTACACCAGGAGCATTTTGTGACGGTGTAGCCATCAATCCGGAGCAAGGAGTGATGTATGTACAGGATGGATTTTTTCTTATGTGTATAAAGTTGCCGGAGTGAGAGCATAGAGGGAAGTATGTAAAGCAGGATTGGAGAATGTTGGCTTATCAAGGCTAAAGGCTAAAGACTAAAGACTAAAGTATAAAGTAAAAAGGTTTTGAAGTTTCAAGTTTTGAAGTTTCAGGTTTTGAAGTTTTGAGGGGTGGAATATCGAATAACGATTCACGAATAACCCTAGTGCACCACGCAAAAAATATCCATACATATATACTTGTTCTTTTTTATTTAGACTTTGTTGAAGAACCCTGCAAATAGCTAAGGCTATTCACGGGAACCTTCGCCTTGTCTAAATAAAAAATTACAGCGTCTAAATTGTACGTTTATTTCTTGCGCAGCGCACTAGGGCAGGCTGATTTAAGATTTTTAAAGTGGGAAAGCGTGGTCGGAGACACTCTTTTAATAGGAGTGAATAACTGTCTGAATTAGGATTTACCCCGTAGAATACATTCTATGGGGTGAATCCTGTGAAACATACGGAGTGTTTCTACAGGAGGGCAGCTGAGCAAAAAAGAGTACACTAATCAAAATGGTGAGTGACATTCAATCCCCCAAATTTATTTGGAGGCTAATCTTATGGGGAGATGCAACAACCGGCAAATACCTAATTTGTAATAGAAAGGGAAAAATAACGAAACCTATCCCATTGGGATTGGTACTTTTGATAGTGGTTTTATATGAATAAACCAGAGTAGAATTCTAGGATAAATTTTATTCACCCAAGTGGGTGAAAAATATATATTGGTTTTATTGTTTCTTTGCCTAAAATTAAAAAGTAAAACTATGAAATTATTACAGACTTTATTATTATTTAGCATTTCTATTTGTTTAAACGGACAGGACAGGAAAGCAGATTCCCTGATATTAGTAGATATTTACAATAAATTAGATGGGCTAAATTGGGTTGGAGCTGATAATTGGTTATCTGAAAAGCCAATAGAAAATTGGAAAGGTGTTTATATAGTAAATGACAGGGTTTATAAATTAAATTTAAATAATTTCAAGGTAAAAGGACAATTTCCGGTTGAGATTTCAAAACTGAATAAACTTAATACTTTAGAGATTCAAAGAGGAGAGTTATCAGGAGGGATTCCGGTTGAACTTCAAGAGCTGAAAGAATTGTCAAGACTTGTTTTAAATAGTAATAAGCTCGATGGAGATATACCTAATATTTTTAAGAATATGGACAAATTAGCTACTCTGACTTTAAGTTTCAATAATTTAACCGGTTCTCTACCTGACTTACCTGAAAATTTAACATTGTTTTATGCACAAAACAATAAATTGTCCGGCTCTATTCCAGAAAGCTGGAGAAATAATAAATTAAATTCAATAACGCTAGAACGAAATAAACTATCGGGTAATTTTGATATTTTTTCTACCTTTCCCAATTTGATGAGTTTAGATTTAGATAGAAATGATTGGACGGCTTCAACTTTTCCCATATGGATTGATGATGTACCGGGATTACAAAGATTTTCTTGTGAGTATTGCAATTTATACGGAGAACTACCAAATGATTTGGATTTTTCAAACTTAGAGGAATACTCTGGAATGTTTATTTCAGGTAATAAGTTGTCAGGAGATATTTCATTATTATTTAACAATGGCGATTATGGGAAAGAATTGTATTTGGTTACCAGAAATAATGAATTTTCAGGGGAATTGCCCATTGATAAAATAAAGTCATTTTTTAGTTTTCAAGTAAATGATAATCGGTATTCAAGCCTATCTAAATTAAGTAAAGACGCATTGATTGGAAGCTGTGATATTTCAGGCAATAATTTAAATTTTGAAGCTTTAGAACCTATACGGAATCTTATTGAAGCCGATTCTGTTTTTACCTACAATAGGCAGAATGATTTGCTAACAAAAGACACAATTATTGTTAGTTCACCAACAGTTGTAACGATTGAATCCGGAGATAATCATCCAAATACCAAATATCAATGGATGAAGAACAATGGAGTTCTAAGTGAAAATAGTTCTGAATTGAGCATAGATGTACAGGATAATAGTTCATCCGGAACTTATATATGTTTATTGACTAATGATATTTTTCCATTGCTGAAAATCAGAAGAAATAGTGTAGTAATAAAAGTAGATATAAGTACGGGGACAAAACAATCTGATATAGATGAATTAGTGGTTTTTCCAAATCCGACTATTGGAATATTGAACCTTAAAGGTTTAGACCGAACTGTATCAAACCAATATACGATATCTTCAATAAATGGAAATGTCATAAAGTTTGGAACAGTGAAATCAGGTGATAATTTGGATATCAGTAATCTTTATAGTGGCACATATATTTTGAGTATTGGAGATACTAATAAGCAACGCAAGATAAAGATAATTAAATTTTAGTTAAAATTTAATAATTTGTTAAAAAACACATAAAATTATTTCGTATATAAAAAAAAGACGTATCTTTGTATTTGCAGCTACTGGGACGCTGCTTGCAAAGTTGTCGGTAAGAAGTACAGATAACCAATCTCGTGAGTGAATATCGATAGATAGAACCTATTTATTTGATTTCAATACTGAGTATGATAATTAGCAACCAACTAAACTACTCATCAGCTTCTTCTGATGGCTTTGCTCTTTTTTCAATCGTATTTTTTCTGGATTCCTCATATTCTATTCTATTACGTGTCAAATCGATTGCTTCAAAAATCGCATTAAGAAAAGATTCGTGGTTTGCGGTATTCTTTCCTACAATATCATATCCGGTTCCGTGATCGGGAGATGTTCTTACAAAAGGCAATCCTGCGGTAAAGTTTACACCTTGTCCAAAAGAAATGAGTTTGAAAGGAATAAGCCCTTGGTCGTGGTACATAGCGAGGACGGCATCATATTTTTTGTGTTCAAATTTACCCCAAAAACTATCAGACGGGAAAGGTCCATTTACTAAGACTCCTTTGTTTTTTGCTTCAAGTATTGCCGGTCTTATTATTTCCTCTTCTTCTTTGCCGATAACACCACCGTCACCTGCATGTGGATTGAGTCCAAGTACTGCAATGACAGGTTTTTCTTTATCAAAATCTCTTTTGAGGGTATTATTCAATTTCAAGATAGAATTTAGAATCATATCTTTGTTGATTATTGGCGCTACATTTGATAGAGGGATATGGTGAGTGACAAGTGCTACACGCAAATCTCCGTTGAGCATAATCATCATAGCTTCCTCAGATTTTGTATAATTCTCCAGATAATCGGTATGACCTTTGAATCCAAAACCGATTTTGGACATGGCTTCCTTGTTGATAGGTGCAGTAACCAATGCATCAATATGTCCCTCTTTTAGGTCGTAAAGAGCACTATCAAGTGCAAGTTTTGCATATTTTCCTCCTTCCTCGGTAACATTACCTATATTGATGGAAACATTTTCGGTCCAACAATTGACCAAATTGATTTTACCATCTACTACCCTTTCGCCGGACATAGCTATTTTGTAGCGAAAATCATCCACTTTGGCAATATTCCTATGATAAGATACCACTTTGGCAGAAGCATAAATAATAGGGGTGCATATATCGGTAATTCTCTTATCGGATATAGCCTTAATCAATACCTCCGGTCCTATACCGTTGAGATCTCCAATCGTCAATCCAAGTTTTATTTTCTTCATCTATCTACTTTCTTTTAGAAAACACAAAGTTAACAAAAAGAAATAATTAATCCATTAAAAGAGCTGCATTTCATTTTTTCAACTTATACGAAACATTACACTTGTCTTGACATCAACAATCAATTAGCGCAAATAAGACAAGCATTAAGCCTATGCTTTTAGTGCCTTGATAATTGTCCTATAACTCTTGCTATTGGAGTAATCTTCTTCCAGTATTCTTTTTCTTTTCTCAATATCTTCATCGGATAATTCCATACCGGATAATTCAGTGATAGTTTCTTTTATCTCATCTATATCATTCTTCACGATACAAACCTTGCTTAAAGTTGTTCCTTCGACCATTTTTGAATTCACCAGACAAAATCTTCCATTGTAAAGCACATTGAGCAGTTTTAATTTAAGACCGGTCGCTTGGTTTGTATAGAGAAAATTGATTTGGGCATTGGAGATAAGCTCGTTCAATTTAGAATCTTCGGGGTTAGCAATTAGTGTTATGTTTTCTTGAGTTTGACAGTTAAAAGTGCTAATCAGCAGACAATCAGACAGAAGCATTTTTAAAAAATGTAAAATTGCCACTACTCAATAAAATTTATTATTGAATTGCTATTTTGGTTGAGCTGGATGAT
>JALVEE010000035.1 GCA_027008645.1 Saprospiraceae bacterium | reverse complement strand
TCTTTTAAATGAATATATTCATAAAAAGTTAAAGGAGGTAGAGTGAAGTCTGTAAATCTTCCAGCTCCGGATTCATTACTCTTCACTTTTAAAGCTGCTGCAGCTGAACCAGACACAATAAATTTCACATAATGGTATGAATCAACTAAGGATTTCAAATGTATTTCCCAATCTTTCATATATTGTACTTCATCAAAAAATATATAAAATCCTTTTAGGTCATCATCTTTTCCAACCGCTTTTCTACAATAATTAAAAAGTTTCTCCATCCCGATTCCATTATAAACAGGTGCTTCTATTGATAAATAAAAAATCCTTTTTGGATCAACACCCCCTTCAATTAGTTTTTGGATTGCATGAAATATCATCACGGTTTTTCCAACTCTTCTTGGTCCCATCAACACAACAGCTCTTTTAATCTTTTTCTCAATAATTTGTGGAAAGAATTTAGAGAAATATAAACGCCTTTTCATCAAATGATAAAAATCATCTATTTTTCCATTAACCCACCAAGGATTCTCAAACTTAATTCTATTCAGTATTTGTTCATCTGTTATCTTAAATAATGTCATATAAGCTCATTTGATTGATTTTAATTTTGCAAATATAGTAATATAAGCTCAATTAATTGACTTTAACATTTATTATTTACTGTTGTGTAGAGTCTGTTTTATTTTTACAGTTGTTATTTCTTCAAATATTTTATAGCCCTAAAGCCTAATAATCAGCACTAAACCTCTTATTTTTTTTCAAATTTTTGCATCATAAGCTATCCATAAATGCATTATTCTTATTCCTAATAATTGTCCCAATTAATTTTCATATGTCCTGATCTGTTTTATTTCCAAAATTCCCACCACTTTTTTGAACTATTATTCCTTTTTACTGCACCTTTTTTTTTGTCAGTGGGGGTTATATTTCTTCTTTTAGACTCACTTTCTGTTTGAAAAAGAACTTTACCATTATAATTTACCGTGATTTTTATTTTTCTATTATATTTATCACTCCATCTTTTAGTACTTTCTTCCAATAACTCTTCTTGTATTGCATTCTTAACAATAAAAGATAATAAATCAAAATTCTTCACACAATTATCAGGAAATCTTATATCAAATTCACCACTTAATTCATTTGAATCTTCTGAAGAAAACTTACTTCTCAAGAATCTTTTGATATTGTTTGCAATTACAGTGGGATTATCGTGTGTGAATACTGCTACATATTTAAGCAAGTTATTATCTTTATCTTTAAGAACAATAGCATTAAATCCAATTTCTTCAATTGAATAATCACTATTTTCATTTTTTTCAACAGGGATGAATAATTCAGGATTTCCTAAGAAAATTGCTTTATCTATTTTTTTAAAGCCTCCTTTTTCTTTTGGTAAAAACATTTGAGCAATTGAAACCCCTTTTTCCTGAGTTTTGTCAAAACCATTTACAATTATTGCATCAGTTTTTTCTCCTTTTTCATTTCCAAGATACCCTTCTACAACAATAATAAATTGCTGAAAAGCTTCCTTTTCATTTTCTAATATTTTTTTTGCATATTCCATTGGGTCACCATCAGTAATAAGCACTCTTATAATCATATCATCTCCATTTTTTAAATATATAAAAGGCGTGATAGGTGCATCCATATTGTGACGTAAGAAGAGCCCCCAATCAATTCCATACATCAAAAATTCTTCCAATTTTCTATTTGAATTAAATATATCCATAAATCTTTTTTATTATTTTTTAATATTTGATTGTATATTTCCTTAAAAACTCATTTGCAACAGAGGATTATTTATAAGTCAATCAAGTAAATCATTAAACTTGTCTAACAGTATTTCTATCTTGCATTCAATATTTATCTTAAAATCATAAAACTATCCAAAATCTTTTTTCCTATTCGAACTATATTTTCAAATTCATCTATTTCTGCCGTAAATGTCAATACAAATGCTTTATTATCTAGCAACCACAAATATTGGATAAATTTCAAATCGAAAGCACCTTGTTTTCCAGTATAAATCATTTTCTGGTATTCTGAATTTTTATCAAAAATTCTCACACTCTCATCTATTCTACTATTATTAATCAACGTCCTAATCTGATTTTCTGAAATATCAACATATTTATCAAGTGAAATATTTGAACCGGTTAAGTCTTGGATAATTAAATTCACATTTTCTCTAAATCTATCAGTAGAATCTGAAAGTTTGCTGAATAAAATAAACTTTGTTCCCAGTAGTCCCGAACTGTTTAACTCCCAGTCACCGGGATATTCAATCGTATAATTCTCAGTTGTTATTGATTTCCATTCAGTTTGCCCAAATACTATAACTGAATTTAATAGTATCATCGTAACTATTATAATCTTATTCATTTTTTTATTCTTTTGTTCAGCACATTACATTTTTATCATATCTTAAAGGTCTTAAAATTCCAACTTTTTCACATTGACAATAGCATCGTTTATTATGAAAGGCATGGGTATTAATTCCTTGGGGCGTTTAGCGATATTGAACCGGCTATCACCGACCAAATCATATGATATCTCATACATCAAAATCTCCGGTTTAAAATCCGGATAATATGAAAACCTGAATATAATACTCTCATCCTCCTCAGTAAAATAATACGAAATTATTTTTCTGTTAGCATCGTCAAAAACTAAATTCTTCTTTGAATATCGCTCACCATTAATCTCCAATAGTCCAAATTCCACATCATTTGCAACTATCAAATCTATCCTGTTGACTTTTCTCTTGGGTGTAATCGTCATTTCGATATTATGCAATCCATCTATGATAATATCTTGAGTAATTTTGAATTTACTGAGCGGCAATTCAATATTTTCAGCCTTTGAATGATAGCTTATATCAGTATGATACTTACTATCTATCCTTACACCATTGTGCCTTCCTTCAAGCATATCACCACCCATAATCTCCCTCAACCAATCATCTATCACATGATTATATGTTTCCCAATAAGCTTGACCATCATCGACATAATTCATATAATTGATGCTATTGGGTTTTGGTCTATCAACACTAAATCCGGAGTTAATCTCTGCAATAGCAAACACAATTACAAAGAGAATAGAAGCTACCAAACCGGATTGTTTATGCAAATCGCTTAATCTGATTGCCGGATAAACCAATGAAAAAAGAAGCACAATAAGTACTGCACTTACAGGCATAGCAACCATCCTTAAACCTACCGGAAACATATCGACAAATGGCGAAATAATCACCAATCCGGGCAATAAAAGAAGCATATATAATATAATTTTCCAGTAAACATTAAGTTTGTAGAAAATTTCCAAAGCTAAAATCACTAACGACAAACCAACAGGAATTATCATAAATGAAGCCCCGGGAAGAATAAATGCAAATATCCCATTTACAACAAGCCATATTAATATAGGAATAGAAATAAGCTCTGCTGTATTCAAATCTTTAAAAAATATATTATAGACAAATACGAAAATAGAGATAATTAAAAATAAAAAAGCAGCGATATAATAATGTCCATTGTAGGGAAATCCGTGTAATATATCCAAATATGAAGGATGTAATGTCAATATCAGTTTCCAACCAAAATAAGAAATCGATATCGCTAAAATCGTAGAAATCGAAAACAATAACAAGCTTTTCAAAATATTAACAACCTTCAATTTCTTCTTTCTGATACCAATAAAAATCAATACAAAAAACGCTAAAAATAAAATAAAAAACACAGGTTTAATCCATGAAAAAGAGTAAGAAAGTACAGTTAAATTCAAAAAATTGAAAAACACCAGATCTTTATCTGATTTGAGATTATCTACATTCCCGGCAGAAAAATAATTAAGCAAATGCATAAGATAATCTCCTTGCTGCTCTACAGTGTTAATATCTACCCTCTCATAATTATCCGTGACACAATGATAGTCAAAAAAATCATCAATAAAAGCAAAATTGTAGCCCTCAATATCTCCTATTTCCCTGAACATAGTCAAATCCGTATCGTTTGGCAACATTTTATAGACACTATACAAAAATGAATTGGCAACAGGATAGGACACATTTGCCTTAACAAACTCATTTACCATTTTAGCATTACCTCCATTTGTTTCAAGCAGCGTATATGAAGGCCCACCACTTCCTCTCGCTTCAAAATTGATAACCAATCCTACATCTTTTGCCCAAGGATGATGCTCCACAAAAGCCTTTGCCCCTACCAATCCTATCTCTTCACCATCAGAGATTAATATTATGATATCGTGTTTAGGCTTTTCGCCTTTATTGAGATAGGCTCTAACTCCCTCAAGAATAGTAGCCACTCCAACAGCATCATCGCTAGCTCCTTTTGAATCGGGGGGAGCAGAATCATAATGCGACAAGAGCAATAAGGACTTTCCCCTTTGCTGTCCTTTTATTCTTGCTAGAATATTGTGATTAATTGTAGCACCTTTCCATTTTTCATTGAGGGAAAACTGTTTTTGAATTTCAACTTTCAAGCCATACTTCTCCAGTTCTTCAATGATAAACTCTCTTACTTTTGTATGATGTGATGTTCCAACAAAATGACGTTCAGCTGTCATTTGTTTTATTAAATTCATTGCTCTAAATGTAGAAAATTCACTTTTAGGTGTAGTTTCTCCACTTATGGAATGCGGAACAAGAGAATAATAACTGTAATACACGGCAATAACCATTAATAGAACTGCAAATAAGCCTATAATTGATTGCCTTTTCATATATGAGTATTTGTTTTTACTTTCCTCTCAAAATCTCTCTTGAAATAACCAATTTTTGGATTTCGGTAGTCCCCTCTCCTATCGTCAATAGTTTTGAGTCTCTATAAAATTTCTCTACAGGATAATCCTTTGTATATCCATATCCACCAAAAATCTGTACAGCATCAGTAGAAACTTCAACGGAGATTTCCGAAGCTTTGTATTTGGCCATCGCTGCTATTTTGGTGTGATACTCTCCTGCATCTTTCAATGCTCCTGCCTGTCTGGTCAACAATTCTGCAGAAGCAATTTTCGTAGCCATATCAGCCAATTTGAATGCAATCGCCTGGAATTTATTAATCGGACGTCCAAATTGTTCCCTCTCTTGCGAATATTGGACTGAAGCCTCATATGCTCCTTTGGCAATACCAAGCCCTAAAGATGCAATACTGATACGTCCACCATCCAAAATTTTCATCGCTTGAATGAATCCATCTCCTTCGCTTCCCAACATTTGGCTCTTGTGAACTCTACAATTCTCAAATATCAATTGAGCTGTTTCAGAGGCTCTCATCCCGAGTTTATTTTCTTTATTTCCG
>JALVEE010000034.1 GCA_027008645.1 Saprospiraceae bacterium | reverse complement strand
GCCTGAGACTTAGGTTCATCATAAGGATTGTAATATGCTCCACAACCTATCAAATCGCCATTTCTTGCCGTCTTTATATCATGAACAAACTTAACTGGTCCTATACCATGCCCCGGCTCTTTATAATCTATCAAAGTATCTGTCCATATCATATTCCCCATCTGGTCGTATCTGTAAAACAATAACGGAAATGGAGATAGACTTTTATAGTACAATTTACGCTTTGAATGAAATATCGAATCAGAGGTGCTAAATGATGTAGATACATAGACCCCTCCATCTTTTGTTCCGGAAATATGAGGGTAACCATTCCAATCTCCCGTACCATGAGAGGACTTACTGACATGCCTTGTCCAGATGGTATCAAGATTATCATTAAACTTACAAATCAATACATTCTCATCATCATAACGATATGTGTGCCCATTGTATATATAAGGCACTCCAAAATAAAATGTGCACATTGCAAAATCACCATCCGCAGTAGGTGTCATTTCAACCCAGTTATTTATATATTCAGGCTTTGCAAATTCATAAAATCTATTTTCCTTTACAAATTCTCCCGATTTTGTCATCTTTAATATAACTATCTCCTCTCCCTTTTTATCGTTTTGACGAGCAGTTCTTCCTGCTGAGTAAATATAATCTCCCTTCACATATGATCTGATCCACCCCGATGGTAGATAATCATCTTTGTAGCTATGCAAATCAATACTATCTCCGTCAATTGTAAACCTATACAAATTCCATATCAACGAATCTGAACCTACGGAACTATCCGTACCTTGCAGGTATATTGTGTCATTATCTATCATCAATGCATGGCTTTTGAATCCTTCTCTTAATAAAACAGTCTTTTTTACCTCTTGATTTTTGCCTATTTTTGATAAATAATTCCTGAATCTAAAATCTTCCTGTAATGAGTCCCATACCGTACCCAATGCGACAATGTAATAATTATTTTTATAATCGACTAACTTTATCCCAGATTCCACACTATTCACCTGATCTACCGCTAGTGAAAATGTCGTTTGAGATATACCAACTGATAAAAAATAAAATATAAAAACACTAATTGTAATAATCCTTTTTTTCATGTGTTTATATGTTTTTTGTTAATAAAATATAAAAAAAGACCTACCAAGCTCTAAAACCCGGCAAGTCTTAATAGATTTAATTATTTAATTGAATTTATCATTAGCTTTTGAGTTTTGACTATTCTGTTATCAGCATCTTTTACTGCAAGTATATATACACTCAAACCAAATAGCTTTTCAGGTTTTTGGCACTTTCTTTTTCTCACTATCTTCGTTAAAATCAATAGCAATAGCATTGGCTATTCCTATTGATTTTGCCTCGATATTGAAAAAAATAAATTTGTCAATATTCCCAAAAAGCTAAATGGTTTGAGTATACTCCTGATTTCAATGAAGCAACACTCAAGAAAATATCGCTACCCTCTGTAAAACTAACGGATTTTTCCATTACTTTGTTATTTTATAGACAATAACATCCTTCATACTGTCTTGACTAATAATTTTAGGATGAATGGGGTTTAGGATTATTTTTATGTTATTTTTGTAAGCTTTGTTTTCAAGATGGTTGATATTCTATAGATTTTAGGATTATTATTATGTGCTGTTTTTTGCTTTATTTATTTCTTATTCCGTCTTATTCGGCAAGAGGTGGGGACACCTTTGCCTCGGAGCAGTTGTTATTCATTGATTTCGTCCAATTTGGCAAGAGGTGGTCACGCTTCATAGCGGGATTTATCTTAAAGAGATTACTTATAAATTTTTCTTCTTTTTTTATTTGAAATTGTTTTTTTCTTTTTCTTTCTATTCAATTCATCTTTATTATAACCACCAAAATAAAATGATAAACCGATTGATGGCATCCACATTGTGCCATTTGAGTAATTTTTAGCATAATATTCTTCACTATCCATCAAAGTATATCTAATTTCATAATCCTGTATTCTTCTTGTACCTTGAATATAAGCCACATTTGCTTCCAAAGAAAAATACTTTAGAAATAGCCATTCTATTCCAACAGAAACTTCAGGTCTAAATTGAAATCCCTCATAACCTGTTTCTTTATCTATGCCCTGTATGGGATCATCTGAATTCAAACCTATACCACCTTCAATAACAAGCCCATAATAATCTCTGTAATAAGAATTATTAATTCCAAGATAAGTATTAAATCTCAACCTGTTTAGGATAGAGTATTTACAAGATACAAGAAAAGTCAAATTATAAAAGGTACCTGAGGCTTTTCCAATTGAAATTAAGTCAGAATAAGGATAGTCATCAATATTGAACGAAACAAAAGGATCATAGTACGAGAATCTTAATCCTATAGAAATAACCGGTTTGATTTTTTGAAAGTATGATAATTGAATAAACCCTACATCGTGATAGCTTTTTTTAGAATATGGCGCAGCCACTTCAACATAAGATAAATAATATGCTCCACATTGTTGCAAATTTAACCTTTGCGAATAAAATGTATTTGAAGTTAATAAAAATACAATAATTATAAAATATGTTTTCATTGCTCAATAGTTAAATGGGTAGGAATTTTAATTAATCCCTACCCAAAATGATTTAATTTTTTAATGATAGATCAATCGTTCTTATTTGACCGCCTTCTTTTATAAAATGGTGTGATTTTAAGATGATCATCATAAAATCTTGGCTTATGTAAAACAAAAATATCTTCAGCTAAAATCTCTACTTCATCTACATTAGTCTTAATTTTTGATTCATCTATATCAAGTTGAATACAAAGGGGATCGCCACCTTGTTGCTTGTTGCTTGTTGCTACCATTGTAATAAGCTCTTAATTACAAGACAAATATACGATAAATTATTTCAAAAAACAAATAAACTAATGTATAATTTCCTGATTTTTAATATATTAAAATTCGAGTTATTTACAACTAACTTGAGTATATTTCAGTATATAATTGTTTTATACTTATAGAAGATACGTGTAATATATTGATTGCTTTAAGATTGGGTGAAAAAATTGATTGACAATAAACATTGTCTCTACCAAATAATGATTACATAAAAATATATCTCAGAGGACAATTTGTAATATTTCCTGCACTGTGCAATTTCGCATAATTTTTGTCCTAAAATGTAGGATGAATGACATTTCACCCTATAAATAAGGGTTTTCTCATCTATTTCCTTTAAAATTTGTTGTATAATCAAAAGATTAGGAATGAATAAATTATTTCAAATACTTTTGATAATACTCAGCTTCTTAAGCTGTAAAAGTCAGAATAGCACAAACAAATCAAATATGAAAGAGCATAAATATACAAATGAACTTATTAATGAAACAAGCCCTTATCTATTACAACATGCGCATAATCCGGTAAACTGGTATGCTTGGAGTCCAAAAACTTTGTCAAAAGCAAAAAAAGAGAATAAATTATTGATTATCTCAATCGGTTATGCAGCCTGTCATTGGTGCCATGTAATGGAACACGAAAGTTTTGAAGATACTACAGTTGCAAAACTTATGAACGATAATTTTATTTCAATCAAAATCGATCGTGAAGAAAGGCCGGATATTGATCAAGTGTATATGACAGCTGTTCAGATTTTAACCGGAAGAGGTGGTTGGCCTTTGAATGTAGTCGCCCTACCCGATGGTCGTCCTATCTGGGGTGGCACATATTTTCCAAAAAATAAGTGGATGAACGCTTTGCAGCAATTGGCAGATATGTATAAGGATAATCCGGAGCAGTTGGTCGAATATGCAGAGGGATTAACCGGTAAAGTAAAGCAGGTTGATTTGATACAAACAAATGATGAACAAGTAGAATTTAGGTCTAAAACCCTAGAAGAAATAGTAGATAAATGGGATAATAGTTTTGACTACAAATACGGAGGTACTGTACGAGCACCCAAATTTCCCCTACCCAATAATTATGAATTCCTTTTGCGATACGCAGTTCAAAATAATGACAATAAGATATTAAAATTTGTTGAACTCACACTTAATAAAATGGCTCAAGGGGGAATCTACGACCATATAGGAGGTGGCTTTGCAAGATATTCAACAGATGGCAAATGGCATATTCCTCATTTCGAAAAAATGCTCTATGACAATGCTCAATTAGTGAGTTTATATTCAAGTGCATATCGCTTAAACCACAATAATACATATAAGGATATTGTATTAGAAACTTTGAATTTTATTGAAAGAGAACTGATGGGCAATAATGGCAATTTTTATTCTTCACTTGACGCAGACAGTGAAGACGAAACAGGACACCTTGAAGAGGGAGCATTCTATGTCTGGACAAAAGATGAATTAAAACAACTCCTCGGAGGGGATTATCCTCTATTTAAGGAGTATTATAATGTAAATAGTTATGGGAAATGGGAGCGTGGCAAATATGTTTTGATTAAAAACAAAACAGATAAAGAGTTTGTAGAAGAATATAATATTGACAATGTTAAATTAAAGCAAAAAGTATCGGAATGGAAAAAGAAACTTTTTGAGTATAGAAGCAAAAGGTCTAAACCAAGACTTGATGATAAAACACTTACATCTTGGAATGCATTGATGCTAAAAGCATATGTTGATGCCTACAATACATTTGGTGATAAACATTTTCTTGATATCGCACTTAAAAACGCAGTATTTATACTTAATTATCAACTAAAAGACGATTTGAGTCTTTATCATAATTACAAATCGGGTAAAAGCACAATCAATGCTCATCTCGAGGATTATGCATTGGTAATTGATGCTTTTATTTCGCTATACCAAATCACATCAGATAAAAAATGGTTAGACCTTTCAAAAAAATTGACTGACTATACTTTATTGCATTTCTTTGATAAAGATAGTGGGATGTTGTTCTTCACCTCCGATGAAGACCCCGAAATGATTACCCGGAAGATTGAAACATACGATGGAGTTATTCCAAGTTCAAATTCTATTATGGCAAATAATCTATTTAGATTAAGTCATTATTTTGAGAATAAATCCTATAGGGAAATATCTTTGCAAATGGTGAAAAATATAATTGTACAGGCTAAATCTTATGGTTCAGGTTTTTCAAATTGGCTTTTGCTTTACAGCGATTTTATCGGTGAATTTTATGAAATTGCGATAGTTGGTGACAATGCAAACGAAGCGACAAAAGAGATTTTGGAAAAATATATCCCTAATAAAATAATCGCATCAAGTAGAGTAAAAAGTACGATTCCTTTGCTTAAGGACAGATATATTGACGGTAAAACGTTAATTTACACTTGTATTGACGGAGCGTGTTTGTTACCAACTGAAGATATTGAAAAATCGCTGAAACAGATTAAAGTTAATTTTATAAGGTAGAAAAACATTATCGAAAACTCTTTTTCTTTTTGTTGAAAGTTTTCTTTCGTTTTGATTTTTTAATAAAAGACTTTTTGCTTGGGAAAAATCTTTCTATCAAATCTTCTCTATTTAATTTGCGAAGTTTAGCAATCAATACACCTCTATTCTCATTCTTATACCAAAAGAAAAATAGATTTTGGCTTTTTTTCTCATGCAATAATTTTGGAGTATAGACAGGCTTAAGAGTATAAGGATGGTATCCTGAATAATATATCACAGTAGCGACAGTCATTGGCGTAGGAGTGAAGCCCTGAACTTGCTCTAATCTGAAGCCTAAATCCTTTGTTTCTGCTGCCAATTCTGCCATAGCTTCATCGGTACTTCCCGGGTGAGCTGATATAAAATAAGGAATAAGAGGCTGTTTTAGTCCATGTTTTTCATTAAAATATTCAAATCGCTCTTTAAACTTTTTAAAATTTGAGAATGATGGTTTTCGCATTATCTTCAATACCTTATCAGAAGTATGCTCAGGTGCGACTTTCAATCTACCTGAAGTATGCCTGGTAACTACTTTTTCAAGGTATTCGTCAGCTGACTTATGATTTGTTTTTTTATTGAAATCTTTCACAAGTAAGTCATATCGTATCCCACTGCCAATAAATGCTTTTTTTACTTTAGGATTTTTATCGACAGCATCATATATCTCAATCAAATGCTTATGGTCAGTATCAAGATTATCACAAACGACCGGTGATATACAGGAAGCGGCCGTGCATTTGGCGCAAATCGATAGGTCTTTACCTTTCATCTTGTACA
This sequence comes from Saprospiraceae bacterium, assembly GCA_027008645.1. Taxonomy (GTDB): domain Bacteria; phylum Bacteroidota; class Bacteroidia; order Chitinophagales; family Saprospiraceae; genus JADJGA01. The sequence continues at coordinate 10,879 of JALVEE010000034.1, read as the reverse complement.
TATTTGCAGATGGACCTCCCAAATCAGACAGATAGCCTTTGAAATCATCCATTTTCGTTACTTCTTCGACTTCTTTCAATATAGATTCTTTTGATCTGCTGGCTACAAATTTCCCCTGATGTGCAGATATAGTACAAAAACTGCAACCACCAAAACAACCGCGATGCATATTTATCGAAAATTTAATCATTTCCCAAGCAGGAATAGTTCCTCTTTTATTATATTTTGGATGAGGCATTCTTGTGTAAGGCAAATCAAAAGAGGAATCCAAATCTTGTTCGGTCATTGGAGGGAAAGGTGGATTAACTACGATCATATCATTATCCACTTTTTGCAAAATTCGCTTTGCGTGCATTTTATTGGACTCTTTCTCAATATGCTTAAAATTAGCTGCAAATGTTTTTTTATCTTTTTTGCAAAGATTATGTGAAGCTAATTCGATTTCTTCCCAAATCTCACAGGGTTCATATTTGATTTTTGAGTCGAGAAAAGCAGTTTGGGGGATACATTTCAACTGATTCAATTTATAGCCTGAATCAAGAAAGTCCAAAATAGTAAACAAAGCTCTTTCAGCCATACCATAGAGCAAAATATCAGCCTTTGCATCGTATAATATCCCGGGTTTCAACTCATTTGACCAATAGTCATAATGAGTCAATCGCCTCAGAGAAGCTTCTATCCCTCCCAATACAACAGGAGTATCGGGATATAACTCTTTCAATATCCTTGTATATACCACAGTTGCATAATCCGGTCTATATCCTTTCTCTCCTCCCGGAGTATATGCGTCATTAGATCGAAGCCGTTTATTGGCAGTATAATGATTGACCATTGAATCCATGTTTCCGGCAGTCACTCCAAAAAACAGTCTGGGTTTACCCATTTTCTTGAAGTCTCTGAGGTCATCACGCCAATTTGGTTGTGGAACAATAGCAACTCGATACCCCTTTGATTCAATTAGTCTTCCTACTACAGCAGCACCGAATGCAGGGTGATCAACGTATGCATCTCCGGAAAAAATTACCACATCCAATTGCTCCCACCCTCTGGCTTTCACCTCCTTCATCGTGATTGGCAACCAATCTGATATTTTTCTTCTTTTATTCATTAAAATGGTATAGATTTGCTATTATGATTCGTTACATTTAACAATATCAGTACATAATTGTTTATTCTCTATATATTTCATTAGCTAATTTTACATTATTAGCACATTAAAATAAGAATTAAGTTTTATTCCTTTTTCCTTTGAATTGTTAGGGGTGCATTTCATTTTTTCGCTTTCCCTATAAAATCAAAAGAAAGATAATATTGCCATTTTCTTATAAAATACTTGGTTTATATGAGAGAGCAAAACCACGACAGTAGTTTAATATGATTAGCCCCGTATGAAATGCGGGGTAAATGTGAGAGGGGATATGGAACGCCGAGAGGTGTTCAATTATCAATTATTATGTTGTATGGATATTCAACTCCTCCGGATTTGTACTCTACTTGTTCGGGTGCCGCGGGTTTCACCCAAGGTTATTCACATTTATCCCCTGTCGGGGAAATTTTATCTTTCCATAAAATCAATGGACAGAACTCGCAATGCGAAATAATGAAATGCACCTATTGTTAGTGCATTCCCTTTTATAATGCTGAATTAATTTCAAATAAGAATGAAGACAATTAAAATGATTCTCATTTTTTTTGTAATTTTGAAAAATAGTTTGATTAAAATAAATATAAATAATGATAAAATTAAATAAATTTTCAACAAGAGCTCCCAAAGGTTTAAAGAAGAAGAAGATTAAGAAAAAAACAAAGGAAATAGCTAAAAAGATAGGTGAATTGAGTCGGATTTATGAAGCAGATAAAAGTCATGCATTGCTTGTTGTATTTCAAGGAATGGATTCCAGCGGTAAAGACGGAACTACAAGAGAGGTTTTCAAATATGTAAGTCCAAGTATAGCCTGTGCATATTCATTCAAAAAACCTACTCCTCTTGAAATGTCTCACGATTTTCTTTGGCGTGTTCATAAAATTGTTCCAGCCAAAGGACAAATAAGAATATTTAACAGATCCCATTATGAAGATGTATTAATCCAAAGAGTACATCATTGGATTAATGATGAAAAAGTCGATCAAAGAATAGCCTCAATCAATAATTTTGAAAGGCTTTTGAAACAAGATAATAATACCAAAATCTTAAAATTTTATTTGCATCTTTCGCACGAAAAACAAAAAGAAAAATTACAAGAAAGAAAAGATTTGCTAGAAAAAAATTGGAAACACAATCCAGGTGATTGGGAAGAGTCTAAACTCTGGGAACAATACATTGATGCCTATGAAAATGTTTTGAATAAATGTGAAATCGCCTGGCATATCATCCCGGCTGATCAAAGATGGTATCGAAATTATTATGTTGCAAAAATAGTGTTGCACGCATTAGAAAAAATGAAACTCCAATATCCTAAATTAGAAGAATAAACATGGTTAGAGTAGATAAATGGCTATGGAGTGTGCGTATATTTAAAACCAGATCCATTTCCACCAAATTTTGTAAAGCGGGATATGTAAAAAAATCAGATGGAAGAGTACTTAAAGCATCCTATGAGTTAAGAGGTGGGGAAACATTAATAGTAAGAAAAAATGGGATTAATTTTAGTATAAAAGTATTGAAACTGATATCTAAAAGGGTTTCATATCCTCTCGCAATAGAATGCTACAAGGACATTACTCCGGAAAAAGAATTACAAAAATTTGAAAGCTGGTATATCAATGCTAAAGGTACTGAGTACCGTGAAAAAGGACAAGGAAGACCTACTAAAAAGGAGAGAAGAGAAATTGAAACATTCAAAGGAAGTATTCCCAATCCACTTGACTATGATGAGTATGATGATTTTATTGAAACCACCTCAATCCTCCCTTAAAAAGGAGGAAGCTGCAAGCCGTAAAAGCACAAGCATTTTTCCTAAAAACTAATAATTTTTAATGCATCTATATATGCCAATATGTTTTTTAGATTTTAATGTTTCAAGCTTTTTCCTGATAATATTCAAAACATATCTAATAATGGTATTGTTATTAATTTTGGAAGCATAATTTGAAAGAGAAACACCAAATTTATCTTGACTTTAGGAATATGGTTTGAATGAGAATCAGCGTTTTTCTTGCATACACTAAGAAAATATAATGGAACTATTGAAATCTATATTATTTCTTTTAGCTACCGTTAATTTTTCAATAAAAAAACTTGATGAAAACAAAAAAGACAAAAACTACCGTTATAACCCTTGGTTGTTCAAAAAACCTTATTGATTCTGAAAATATAATTACTCATTTGAAAAATGACGGACATGAGGCGAGTCACGAAAAAGGAGATTTGGACACAGACACAATTATAATAAATACTTGTGGCTTTATTCATGATGCAAAAGCGGAATCAATAGAAACAATTTTGAATTTTGTAGAATTAAAAAAGAAAGGAGAAATAAAAAACCTCTATGTTACGGGTTGTCTATCCCAACGATACAAAGATGATTTAGCAAAGGAAATTCCAGAAGTTGACGGCTATTTTGGCACCAATATTTCAGATGTCCTTACCAAATTCAATATTGATTATAAGAAGAATCTTCTCGGTGAGAGGATGCCTACTACTCCGGCTCATTATGCATATCTAAAGATAGCAGAGGGATGTAGCAGAAGTTGTGCATTTTGCGCTATACCTCTAATGAGAGGAAAACACAAGTCCAGAGAAATAGAAGCTATAGTAGATGAAGCAAAAAATCTGGCAAAAAAAGGAGTAAAGGAATTGATTCTTATCTCTCAAGAATTAACATATTATGGCTTAGATATTTACCAAAAAAGAAGTTTAAGCAATCTTCTGGATGAATTGGTGAAAATCCAAGGTATAGAGTGGATTAGGCTTCATTATACTTATCCGGGCAGCTTCCCTATGGAATTGATTGATACTATGGCAAAATACGATAAAGTATGTAATTATCTCGATATCCCACTCCAGCATACAAGTGATTCCGTATTGAAAAGGATGAAAAGATATGCAACTAAGAAAGATGCGATTGAAATAATTGACTATGCCAGAAAAAAGATTCCTGATATTGCTATTAGAACTACTTTTATCGTCGGATTTCCCGGAGAGACAGAAGAGAACTTTGATGAGTTATTGGAATTTGTCAAAGACATGCAATTTGATAGAGTGGGTGCTTTTGAATATTCACATGAGGAAGATACAAGTGCATATTTGCTAGAAGACAATTTATCTGATGAAGAAAAAAATCACAGGATATCATTATTGATGGAAGTTCAAAGAGAGATTTCGTATAATAAAAATATCGATAAGATAGATAGAGAGATGAAAGTCCTTATAGATAGGAAAGAGGGGGATTTCTATATCGGCAGAACTCAATACGATAGCCCTGAAGTAGATAACGAAGTCCTGATTGAATCTACGAAGAGTTTGCCTATCGGAGACTTTGTACAAGTAAAAATAACTGATGCTGAAGATTTTGATTTATATGCAAAAATATTAAAAACAAAAAAATGAATAATACAATAGTAATACTTGATGGAAAAGGAATGAACCCGGGTGATTTATCTTGGGATAAAATAAAAACACTTGGAAATGTAAAAATTTACGACAATACCCCATACGAATCAATCGTTGAAAGGGCAAAAGATGCGGAAATAGTCGTAATAAATAAATCCGGATTTGATAAAGATATTATTTCCAAACTACCAAAACTAAAGTTTATTTGTGAATCAGCTACAGGCTTTGACAATATAGACATCGGATTTGCCCAAGAAAAAGGAATTATAGTGAGCAATGTTAGAGATTATAGCACAAAATCAGTGGTTCAACATGTTTTTGCTTTGATTTTTGCATTGACCAATAAAGTAGAATACCACAGTAATGAGGTAAAAAAAGGCAGATGGGCGAATAATGATTATTTTACTTTCTGGGATTTTCCAATCAGTGAGATTTCAGGCAAAACACTGGGACTATATGGATTTGGCAAAATAGCTTCCGAAGTAGCAAAAATAGCTAACTCATTTGGGATGAATATAATAGCAAACAGAAAGAACCCTGCCAAAGGATATCCCCCTTATGTAACACATGCCGATATAGATGATCTATTAAAACAAAGTGATATTCTCTCGTTACACGCTCCTCAAACCAAAGAAAATCTAAACTTTATCAATAAGAATACTCTGGCACTTATGAAAACTAATGCCATTTTGATTAATACTGCGAGGGGTAAAATGATAAATGAATCGGATTTGAAAAATGCTCTGGATAATCAGATAATTAAAGCTGCCGGTTTGGATGTATTATCTTCAGAACCACCAAAGGCTGACAATCCTTTATTGCATTGTTCCAACTGCATTATAACTCCTCATCAAGCTTGGACAAGTGTTGAAGCGAGAAAGCGACTACTGGATGGTGTAGTTGAAAACATCAGTGCTTTTTTAAATGGTACTCCAATTAATACAGTCAATTAAATATGTACAGAATAAAAAAAAGGAGATAAAAACTTATCTCCTTTTGTAGCCCGTAGGGGAATCGAACCCCTCTTACCAGGATGAAAACCTGGCGTCCTAGCCGATAGACGAACGGGCCGTTTTACTAAAGCGGTGCAAAGGTATAACTAATATTTTTATTTTTCAAATAATATTTTAAAAAAAATTAAAAAAATTAAATTCCCATTAAATCTCGAAGAAATCTCTTTCTGGAACTAAAAGTATCAAAAAGATTTTTTTCAATATTAAAAGCTATCTTTTTAGCTTCTATTTTTCTCAAGTGATAAATCAATGCTTTAACATATTCCGCACTCTTTTCACCAAAATGTGATTCGAGATAATCGTGTATATGACTCAAATACAGTTTTTCCAATTCCTCAGGATTATTTTTAAAAATATCTATTTCATATTTTTGAATCAAAGCAATATCATTTTTTTCATGAAGATATTTTATCAATTCTTTCCTGTTATTTGTCATTACAAGCCATGTCAATTGTTCTTCTTCATTGGCTTTTTCTTTGACCAACTTAGTTATTTTCTTCAAAACCGGTTTGGAAAAAGATCCAATACTATCTTTAGTTCTTTTCAAATATCTAAAATCGCCGGTATTATCATAAATATCAAAAGCCAAATACCCTACTCTTTCATAATCTTTGAGTATAAGCGATATCCTGAATTGACTATCCAAAAACAATCTCTTACTTATAATACCTTCCGAGTAAAGTTCTTTAAGCAAATCTTCATGTTCTGCTGAAAACCCTTCTTTTAGCATGAGATTTGATATTTCCATGAAGTCCGCCATATCTTTGAAATACAATTTATACCAATCATTTTCCAACTTTCCAAAGCGTCTTTTGAGACCTACATAAAACGAAATATAATATTTCTTTTGAAAATCATCCCTGATGACCATTATCTTTTTCCTCAAAACCTCAGTAAACTTATCAAAATCATCTTGAAGTGGATTTGTGGATAAAAACAAATGAATCAAATCATTCTCATTTTGATAAAAATAATAAGATTTTTCAATCATTTCATAAATAAATTCATAACCTTTTGATTTTAATTCAGGAGCAAGTCCTTCATCAAACATCATAAAGAATGAAGCATGAATATCAAATAGCAATTCATTTAATTTATCATTATTAATCTTGCTTGTAACATATGATAATTTGTTTAGCAAATGCTTGATTATCTCAAATGCATCCGTAAATCTCTTAAGACTAATTTCATCCTTGTATTGATTGATTAAATCTTTTGAAATATCGGTAAGCAAGGATATCTGTTGTCTGGTAAACTTAACATTAACATCAGATGATGGAGGTAGCACTTCATCCAACAGACTTCCATATGAGCTTTGAATATTATTATCTTTCAGCTTATTCATAAAAAATGCTTCGAAAAACAATCTGAAATTTTTATCTTTTCCGGCATATGCCTTGATAAATCCTTTCAACTCATCTATATCCAAGTCTTTTATTATATCATTAAACCTGCTTTTGTTTTTTCTTACAACTCTTGTTTTCCTTTGTTTTGGTTTTTCTACCAATTTATCAACCTTTTTTCTCACTTCCAAAGCCGAAGCCAACAAGTGAGGACAGGCTTTCTTCATCCTGTATGTGTCACAAGTACAGTTAACATCGACAATACTCTCCTTATTGAAACGCATCTCAACCTTATTGGAATCTTTAAAGACCACGAGCACCTTCCCCTTATACAGCTCGGTAAACAAGGAAATTTCCTTGTTATCAATCATAGCTTCTCCTTTGACATACATATCTTCAGGAAAAAAACTATCCAATTTAATAAATGGAATCAATAATCTCATTTTCACTTCAAATTTAGCAACCGTACAAAAATAAGGCTTTTAGTTAAAATACAGGCATATTTTGGCAATATAGTTTAAAAAAATCTCACTATATTTAATTTATACAAACAGAGTATTTCCGGGATAACTAACACAAACCATTTACTATCTGATAATTTAGAAGAACTTTACTAACTTGAAATTTATTCTATGAAAAAAATAAAACAATCCTATTTTCCCAATTCCTTATAAATTTTTCTAAATAAAAAATAATAAATATTTTTTAAATCCAGCTTCAGAATCTCTTCGAGCTTCTGAGTCTTGGATTTGGTCATGATCATGAAAATTATTTGGTATAATCTTATTAATAACTATTTTTGCAAAATGAAAATAGTGATTGAAAATCAAATTCTGCCTCCTGTATATATTTGGAGTAAATTCCGGGCATCAAGTGAAATTCTTATTGAGCAATTTGACAACTACAATAAGCGAACATATAGAAATAGGTTTATAATTTTATCGCAAAACGGTCCATTATCCATTTCGATACCATTAAAAAAAGGGAAAAACCGGAATACCCCCTTTACTAATGTTCAAATATCTTATGACAAAAACTGGATTTCCAATATCAAAAATACATTGAATACTTGCTATAATTCTTCACCTTTCTTTGAATTTTATATCGAAGAGCTTTTGGACATTTTCCATAAAAAACATCAGTTTCTTTTCCAACTAAACAATGACCTGCGTGATTTTGTAACAGGCATACTCGAAATAGACACACCTGTTAATTTCACTGAAGATTATATAAAAAAATACAATTCTGAATATTTAGATTTAAGGGATATTTACTCCCCTGTCATAGATTTAAAAAACGAATCCAGCCACTACACACAAAAATATGCGCAAGTTTTTGAATACAAAACCGGATTTTTCCCCAATGCAAGCATTATAGATTTGATTTTTAACACAGGAAATCAAGCAGCCCTATTAATATAAATCAGCCTTCGAAGTGAAATGAAATTGAGAATAGATTTGTCAATACTTTCTCTAAGACTTTAGATTCTTTTAATTCATTATCATACAAAAGAACATTGCCAATACCGGTTGAAATCTTCAACTCCGGTGAAAATATAAAATAGGGAAAAAAGAACTGAAGTCCGGCTCCAATTTCAAATTGAAAATCATGAGGAGATATTTTAATCAAATCCTGGTTGTTTCTGGCTTTGGAGTTTGAATTAACATCATAAGTATATTTTATTCCGGTTATAGCATATGCCCGCATATCATTGTATGGTTGGGATTTGTACCGGACTAAAAAAGGCACATCTATATATACTGCCTCAAACCTTTTGTCCTTTACCACTTTTCCTGATAAATTATTGAAATATTCAATTTTTTTATCAGCAAATGAGAATCCTGGCAGAACTCTAAGATCAAAATCATTGCCCAATTTAAGATTCACTATCATCTGCACATGAAATCCAACACCTTTACTTGGTTCAACAACCAAATACTTCGATTCTTTTACAAAAAAATCGGATTTCTTAAGCAGCATATCCGATCTATTATAACCAAGAGATATTCCAAAATAATAAGGTTTTACTTTATGATGTGAGAAATTCATCAAAGACCTCGTCCCTGATCTTTGAGCGTTTGCACCAAAAATCACAAAAAATAATAAACCAAATATTAAAATTAATTCCTTTTTCATTTTTTTCCACTATATATTGAACAGATTCCTAACGACTGTATTTTATAATTATTTGATTTGAATCCGGCATTCTCCAAAATATTTAAAAAATCTTCATACGCAGGGAATGCTTGAACAGATTCAAAAAGATATTTATATGCTTTAGGATCTTTAGAGGTAACTTTGCCTATAAATGGTAATATGTATTTAAAATAAAGATTGAACCCTTTTCTAAATAAAAAATTCTTAGGTCTTGAAAACTCAAGGATATACAAATTGCCATTGGGTTTAAGCACCCTGTTCATTTCTTTTAACCCTTTACCCAAATTTTCAAAATTCCTTACTCCAAATGCAACTGTGATAGCATCAAAAGCATTATCATCAAAAGGCAAATTCTCAGAGTCTCCATGGATCATAGTTACTCTATCCTGTAGATTATTTTTTAATATCTTATCTCTACCTACCTCAAGCATACCTTGAGATAAATCCAAGCCTTTAACATGCAACCCGGGAACTGTTTTAGCAGCCAAAATTGCCAAATCACCTGTTCCTGTCGCAACATCCAAAACCAAATTTGGTTTTTGAGAAGCCATCATCTTAATTAGATTTTTTCTCCAGCCCTTATCGATTCCCAATGTCAAAACATGATTCAGAAAATCATATTTTCCTGCAATATTATCAAACATTTTTTCAATCTGACCTTTTTTGTCAGCATCACGGTCATAAGGCTTTATTTTTTCTGCTTTATTCTCCATCTCCTTTTTTTTGAAACGCAAAGATAGATGAATGTTGCAAATCTTTAATATTAAAAGATAAATTCTTCCTCTATAAGACACAATATTCAGATATTAATCTATTATTTCAAGCTATTCATCTTATTGATTGTGTAAAACAAACTAAAATATATACTTTTGGGCATTCAAAACAAATATATTATGGATACAATATTAAATATTCGCAATTTATCGAAAAGCTATGGAGTTATAAAAGCTCTTGATAATTTGAATTTAGAAGTAAAGAGAGGTGATATATATGGCATTCTTGGACCAAATGGAAGTGGAAAAACCACAACTTTAGGGATTATACTTTCAATTTTAAAAGCGGATTCAGGCAGTTATGAGTGGTTTGGTGGACAATTTGGCTCAAATCCGAGAAAAAAGATAGGTGCTATACTTGAAACACCCAATTTTTATCCATACAAAACCGGCATAGATAATCTTAAAATAGTTGCAAAAATTAAAGGAATTAAGGACTTTGATTTTGATGAAGTAATGAGATTAGTCAATTTGGAACACAGAAAAATGTCAAAGTTCAGAACCTATTCCTTGGGGATGAAACAGAGGCTGGCTATTGCTGCAACTATGATTGGAAACCCTGAGGTTGTTATTTTTGATGAACCGACAAATGGTCTTGATCCTAAAGGAATAGCTGAAGTCAGAAACATCTTAAAACGTGTCGCAGAATCCGGCAGATCAGTAATAATGGCATCTCATATTTTGGATGAAGTAGAAAAAATATGCTCTCATGTAGCAATTATTAAAAACGGAAAACTTCTCTCAACGGGGATGGTAGGTGAATTGCTATCTGATAATTATTTGATAGAAATAGGAGCTTATGACAATGAAAAATTAGAACAGTTTTTGGAAGATTTCAAACCAATCAAAAAAACAAGTAAAAAAGATAATTACTGGATTTGTACCGTTGATAAAAACACTCCTGTTGAATTGATAAGTCGTAAAGCTTTTGATACCGGATTGCTCCTTTCCCATTTTGTCGTGAGGAAACAAAGTCTGGAAGAAGAATTTTTAACAATTACAAAAAATTAATCCAAGTCCATCCATTAATTATTAAAATCA
>JALVEE010000033.1 GCA_027008645.1 Saprospiraceae bacterium | reverse complement strand
CTTCAATATAAGTGGTGATATTATTTCTTTCAAAACTGCTCAGAAATACTTTTGGGTCTCGTAAGTTGAGTTGTTTTATGATGTCGTCTTGAGTTGCTTTGTCGGCTGTAGCTGTCAATGCAAGAATAGCCGAATCCGGAAATATATCCCTCAATGATGAAAGTTCTGCATAATCAGGCCTGAAATCATTGCCCCATATAGATACACAATGAGCTTCATCAATTGCGATTAGTCCGATATCCAAGGAGCTTAAAAACCTTTGAGTAACCTCGTTATTTATCCTTTCGGGAGACATGTATAGCAGTTTCAACTCCCCTGACTTTAAACTTTCATAAACATTTTTTGATTCTTCTTGTGTCATATTACTGTGAAGCGAATCTGCCTTTACTCCTAATTGTTTCAAAGCCAAAACCTGATCATTCATCAGAGCGATCAAAGGCGATACTACCAATGTGATTCCCTTTGAAGCCAATGCCGGTACTTGGTAACAAATTGATTTTCCTCCACCTGTTGGCATTATCACCAATGCATCTTTCCTATCAAGAGTATGATTTATTATATCTTCCTGTTTATCCCGAAAACTATCGTAGCCAAAGGTATTTTTAAGTATATTATGAATCAAAGGTTTTTCCAAAGTTTTTATTTTAAGTAGTAAAGATAAATAATTTAGTTTATTTATTGCGTACAGGTGTATTTCATTTTTTCGCTTTATTACAAGAAATTTTGTTGATATGTGCAACATTGCGTACCTACGGCAGGGATTTTAGTTGGTTAATAGCCTTTTTGCCCATAACAGTACATTGAGGTAGTATATAGAAGTAAAACGGATTAATTTCATAATCGGGGCGGTCTGTGCAAATAAAAAAATTAACATTATATGTGAAAAAATGAAATGCACCTTAGCGTACCTATGAAGCATATTTTAGATAATAAGGATTTTTTTAATCAAATCCTTGTAAATTAAATAAATAATTGTACCTTTGCGCGCTAATTTGAATTTTTTAACACCTTTCGCTAATGAGCGGAATACAAATCTAAGAAATGACTATGTCAGATCAAAAAAACGAACAGACTCCCGAGACTTCTGAAAATGAGGTTTTAGTGGAAGAAACAACGCAAGTTGTAGAAGAAGTTGTCGAAAAGAAAGAAACACCACATGACGACTTTGATTGGACGCTCGGTTCAAAGAACAAAACGCCTTATACTCCTGAAGAAGAAGAGAAATACATGAACGATTATGTTGCAACATTGACATCATTAGGTGAAAGTGAAATTGTTGATGCAACAGTAAAGAGTATTTCGGATGGAGATGTTATTTTAGACTTAAATTACAAATCCGATGGTATTTTATCAGCTACGGATTTTAGAGACAAACCTGATTTGAAACCGGGTGATACTGTAAAGGTATATGTTGAAAGCTTAGAAAATGATAAAGGACAATTGATTCTTTCCAGAAAGAAAGCAAAATTGTTAGAAGCATGGGATGCATTGGTTGACTCACACGAAAATGGTACTATCTTGAAAGGTCTCATCGTAAGTAAGACAAAGGGTGGACTTATTGTTGATTGCAATGGATTGGAGACATTCTTACCCGGATCACAGATAGATATTAAGCCGATTATTGATTATGATCAATATGTTGGAAAGACTATGGAATTTAAAGTTGTGAAAATCAATGAAGCCATAAAAAATGCTGTTGTATCACACAAAGCATTGATTGAAAGTGATCTTGCAGAACAAAGAGAGATAATCATCAAAGGACTTGAAAAGGGTCAAGTACTTGAAGGTATTGTTAAAAATATCACAGACTTTGGTGCATTTATGGATCTTGGAGGAGTTGATGGATTACTGTATATTACAGATATTTCTTGGGGTAGAATCTCACACCCAAGTGAAGTACTTGAATTGAATCAAAAGCTACAAGTAGTTGTACTGGATTTCGATGAAAACAAAAGAAGAATTTCTCTTGGATTGAAGCAAATTCAACCACATCCATGGGATACATTAGATGAAGAAATAAAAGAAGGAAGTGTAATTAAAGGAAAAATTGTAAATATAGAAGATTACGGTGCATTCCTCGAAATAATTCCCGGAGTTGAAGGTTTGATTCACGTTTCTGAAGTTACATGGAGCAATCAACCTGTTAACGCAAGAGATTACTTTAAATTAGGACAAGAATTTGAAGCTAAAGTTGTTACTATAGATAGAGACGAAAGAAAAATGTCTTTGAGTATCAAACAACTTTCTGCTGATCCTTGGGATAAGATAGACGAAAAATATGGTATTGGGTCACAACATACCGGAGTTGTCAAAAATCTTACTCCATATGGAGTTTTTGTCGAACTTGAAGAAGGAATTGGTGGAATGGTACATATTTCAGATCTTTCATGGATTAAAAGATTCTCTCACCCTTCAGAATTTACTAAAGTTGGAAATGATATTGATGTAGTTGTATTGGATATAAATAGGGATAGTAGAAAATTATCTTTAGGTCACAAGCAAATCGAGGAGAATCCTTGGGATACATTTGAGAAAGTATTTCCTGAGGGATCTTATCACGATGGAGTGATAATCAAGAGAGAAGACAAAGGTGCAATAGTACAATTGCCTTATGGGTTGGAAGCTTTTGCTCCTGCAAGACATTTGAGAAAAGAAGACAATTCACTACCTGAAGTTGATGAAACATTGACATTCAAAGTAATCGAATTCAATAGAGACGATAAAAGAATAATCGTTTCTCATTCAAGATATTTGAATGACATCAAGAAAGAAGCTGAAGTTTCTTTGGATAATGAGAAGAAACAAGAAAGAAAGAAGGTTGAAAAAGTAATCAAAAAACAACAATCAAGTATTGAAAAAACTACATTGGGAGAACTTGATGCTTTCTCAGAATTGAAATCTCAATTTGAGCAAGAAGGGAAAGATGCGCAAAAAGCCGAGGCAAAAAAAGCTGAAGCTAAAGTAGAAGCTAAAAGTGAAGAACCTAAAGTAGAAAAGAAAGAAGATGTTAAACCCGATGACTTAAAGAAAATTGAGGGTATCGGACCCAAAATAGCTTCTATTCTTAGCGAAGCAGGATATGAGACTTTTGAGAAATTGTCAAAGGCTGAACCTGATACTATTCGAGAAATCCTTTTGGAAAAAGGAGGAAAACGCTATGCGATGCACAATCCCGATACATGGCCTGCACAAGCAAAATTGGCTGCAGAAGGTAAATGGGATGAGTTGAAAAAGTGGCAAGATGAATTAGATGGTGGTAAGTAAGTAAAACTTGTTTTATGTCACAAATTAGAAGCCGTTGAGATTATTTCTTAGCGGCTTTTTTTTATTAAAATAATTATTTTGGAAAACTTTTACAAACATTTCAATCTTTGGCTTCCAAGTCCAATACAAAAGATAAACTTGGAAAATAACAACAATCTGGATATTTATGTAAAAAGGGATGACCTGATTCATCACGATATATCAGGTAATAAGTTTAGAAAATTGAAGTACAATCTCAAATATGCATTTGAAAACGGTTATGAAGAATTAATCGCTTTTGGTGGTGCTTTTTCCAATTTATTATACACTTTGTCGGTTATCAGCCGGGAAATGAAGATTCCGACCACTTTCTATATTAGAGGAGATGGCTATGATCCAGATAATCCAACATTGAAGTTTATTAAGCAAAATGGTGTCAAAATGATTTTTATGTCCAGGACAGCATTTAAAAGTATAAGAAGCAAAGAATATCTCAATAGCCTTCAATCACAATTTCCAAAATCTTATATTATTCCCGAAGGAGGTTCCAATAATCTGGCAATACCGGGTTCGGGAGAAATTGTCGATGAAATAATTGCACAGTTAGGAATTGAACCGGACTATTTACTTATGGATTTAGGTACAGGAGGTACCTTTGCAGGGGTATTGAACAAGTTGCCCGATAAGACTAAACTAATCGGTATCGCTGCTATAAAAGGAGTGGATTGGAAAAACACATTGTTGGAGATTTTTAATGGAGAAACCGGATTTCTAAACAAAAAGAATTGGGAAATAAATGAAGATTATCATTTTGGCGGTTTTGCTAAATACGATGATAAATTAATAGATTTTATAAATAGTTATAAGCCAAAATACGGAATTCCATTGGATCCTATTTATACAGGGAAATTGGTTTTTGCTTTACATGATTTATTAGGAAAAGGTTTTTTTGTTTCCGATTCAAAAATAGTATGGGTTCATGGCGGAGGACTACAAGGAATTGCAGGATTTAATTACTTGCATGGTGATGTGATTTATTAATGATACAATAATTTTCTTTTTCACCCAAGTGGGTGTGAAATACACATTGGTTTTGTTGTTTCTTTGCATAAAATTAAACAATAAAACTATGAAAACATTACAGACTTTATTATTATTATTTATCATTTCCATTTGTGTGAACGGACAGGATAGGAAGGCAGATTCATTGGTATTAGTAGATATTTACAATAAATTAGACGGGCCAAATTGGGTTGGAGCAGATAATTGGTTATCTGATAAGCCTATAGAAGATTGGAAAGGTGTTAAGCTTGTAAATGACAGAGTTTATAAATTAAATTTAAATAATTTTAAAGTGAAAGGACAATTTCCGGTGGAGATTTCAAAGCTGGATAAACTTAACACTTTAGAGATTAAAGGAGGAGAGTTAATAGGAGGAATTCCGGTTGAACTTCAAGAACTGAAAGAATTATCAAGATTAATTTTAGATAGAGACAAACTCGACGGAGAGATACCAAATATTTTTAAGAATATGGACAACTTAGCTACTCTGACTTTAAATACCAACAATTTAACCGGTACACTACCGGACTTACCCGAAAATTTAACTTTGTTTTATGCGCAAAACAATAAATTGTCAGGAGCAATTCCCGAAAGTTGGAGAAATCATAAATTAGAAGCATTGATATTAGAACGCAATAATCTAACAGGTAGTTTTGATATTTTTTCTACTTTTCCCGATTTGTTTAGCCTGGATTTGGATAGAAATGATTGGACAGCTTCAACTTTCCCCTCATGGATTGATGATGTACCTAAATTACATAGATTTTCTTGTGAATATTGCAATTTGTACGGTAAACTGCCAAGTGATTTGGATTTTTCAAACTTAGAGGAATACAATGGAATGTTTATTTCAGGTAATAAATTGTCAGGTGATATTTCATTATTATTTAATAATGGAGACTACGGGAAAAAAATGTATTTGGTTGCTAGAAATAATGAATTTTCAGGAAAAGTACCTATTGATAAAATAAAGTCTTTTTTTAGTTTTCAAGTAAATGACAATCAATATTCAAGTCTATCGAAATTAAGTAAAGACGCATTGATTGGAAGCTGTGATATTTCAGGCAATAATTTAAATTTTGAAGCTTTAGAACCTATA
>JALVEE010000032.1 GCA_027008645.1 Saprospiraceae bacterium | reverse complement strand
TTAGACAAGGCGAAGGTTCTCGTGAATAGCCGTAGCTATTTGCGAGGTTCTTCAACGAAGTATAAATAAAAAAGAACAAGTATATATGTATAGTTATTTTCTGCGCAGGGTACTATATGTTCCACGTGAAACATTATAATTAATATTTAGAACCCACCTCATTCCTCCCTTACAAGGGAGAAAGCTGCAACCCGCAATAGCACAGCTTTTTTCACAAAAAAAATACCATTTAGTGTTAAAACAAGATGATTCTCAAATAGCTATTTTTACTAATCAAGCACCTCTACTTCTCCCTTCCATTTGTGAGGGAAGGGTTGGGGATGGGTTCTATACTATGTTCCACGTGAAACATTACAAAGATTATTTGGCCAAAGGAATATTAGCTAAAGTGTCAACCAATAATTTCCAGAATTTTTGAACTGATGAAATTTGTACTTTTTCATCAGGGGAGTGTGGTCCTCTAATATTAGGTCCAAATGAAATCATATCACAATCAGGATATTTTTCTTTGATAAGACCACATTCCAAACCGGCATGACATGCAGTAATATGTGGTTCCTCTCCAAAATTTTTCTTATAAATATCTTTCATCACATTATTAATAGCAGCTGTTACATCTGGTTGCCATCCCGGATAACCACCTTCAAGTGACACAGAATATCCGGCAAGTAAAAATGTACTTTCAATAGTATGAGCCAAATCCATTTTTTCACTTTCTATAGAACTTCTACTCAAATTTTCTATAATAATATCACCCTTACCAACTTTAACTCTGGCAAGATTATTAGAAGTTTGGGTTAGTCCTTCTACATCGGGTGACATCCTGTAAACGCCATTCCAACAAGAATAAATTGAATTTAAAAGTGTATCTAAAGCTTCACCGTTTATAACAAATTCGGGAACATCTATTAGTGATAAATCTATTTTCAATTCAGGATCGGTTGTCTTAAATTCGTTCAAAATATCAGGAATCAATTTTTTTACCAATCTTTCCAAATCATCTCCTTTTGTTTTTTCAATTGTGACAATAGAAACTGATTCTCTCGGTATCGCATTTCTCAAACTTCCTCCATCAATTTTAGAAACACCAATATTGAATTCCCTATTTATATGCCATAAAATCCTATTCATTATTTTATTGGCATTTCCTCTATATAAATTTATATCCATTCCCGAATGACCTCCGGTCAGACCTGAAACAAATATTTTAAAAGCAATATCATCTTCTCCAATATTATCCTCTAAATAAGATCCTTTAACAACAATATCAATTCCTCCGGCACATCCAATAGTCATTTCGTCATCGTCTTCAGAATCCAAATTCAATAATATTTTACCGTCTAATAATCCCGGTTTCAATTCCATAGCTCCTGTCATTCCTGTTTCTTCGTCCATTGTCAATAATACTTCCAAAGGAGGATGAGCTATATCTTTAGATGCCAAAACAGCCATTGCCGCAGAAACACCTATACCATTATCAGCACCTAAAGTCGTTCCTCTTGCCTTGACCCAATCACCATCAATATACATATCAATACCATCTTTATCAAAATCGTGATCAGAATCACTATTTTTTTGAGGTACCATATCCAAATGCCCTTGTAAAATAACCGGAGTTCTATTTTCCATTCCGGGAGTAGCAGGCTTCTTTATAATAACATTTCCTATTTCATCAACTATAGTTTCTAACCCTAAGCTATGCCCGAAATTTTTAGCAAATTCTATTGCACGATGTTCCCTTTTTGAGGGACGTGGTATCTCATTAAGATCTGCAAAATAATTCCACAAAGCTTTAGGTTCTAAATTTCTTATTTCTTTACTCATAATATATATTTTTTAATCTAATTAATGTTTGGTAATATAAATAGTTTGCTAATGTACAAATTAAATTTTTGTATTAAATAAGTTTTCTAATAAAAAATCAACTTATTTAAAATATATTCAAGTACAAAATAAATTTATTCAACTTTTCAACATTCTTTATTATTATATAGATATTAAAATTAAAAAAAGAAATGCTTATTATTATCTGTGTTTATATGTTGATAAAATAATATTTAATTATTTTTATTAATATGTATTTGAAGTTATTAACACACGCTAATAATTATAAATAAATATCTTGTAAATATTATTAACATAATGTGTAAAACTATTAACATAACAAGTTTATAATAGAATAATGTGAATAAACAAATATTTAAAATATCTATATGTTTATTTTATATATGTTATTCACATATATTTTAATATTTTTATTAAGTATAAATTTACTTGTGGAAAACTATAATTTTATCAACATTAATTCACAAATGTATTAACATACATTTTTTTTAATTTACATCTATAACCTCAGCCCAATGTTTTATATCAAAATCACTAAAATCATTTAATTGGTGGCGGCAACTAAATCCGGTAGCTAAAATAGTACTTCCTTTTGGTAAATTATTAAGTGTTGGTTTTAATTCCGTGTCGAATATTTTCTTGGATAAATCATAATGTTCTTTTTCAAAGCCAAAAGCACCAGCCATTCCACAGCATCCGACATCCAATATTTCATAAGTTCCTTCAGTATTATTAAAAATATTTTCCAAATATTTCATTCCTTCCAAGGCTTTCTGATGACAATGACCGTGAAGAATATGGTGATTAAGGGAAGATTTGAATTTATTTTTAATTTCTCCTGTTGATATTTTGTCTGATAAAAATCTTTCTATAGAATTAACACTGTTTTTAAGCATTTTTGCTTTAAATTCATCATCAATCAGATCCGGTAAATCTTCTATTAATGCAGAATAAGAACCGGGTTCAATAACTATTACAGGTATTTCCTTATTTATATAAGGAGTGAGTATTTGTAATATTTTGTCACTATATTTTTTTGCTTTTCTCAAAAAACCATTAGATATAAGAGGTCTTTTACTTCCTCCTGTATCTACGAGTTTAACTTGATAGTTGAGATTATTAAGTAAGTTTATAACTGCTTTTCCTATTTCCGGTTCGTGATAATTAGTATATGTATCGGCAAAAATAACAACTTCCTGTCCCGTAGCTGTTGATTTAAATTTATTCTTATACCATTTATTTAATGAATATCGTGAGTACAAAGGAAGAATTCTTCTAGCGTCTATTTTTGCTGTTTTTTCAAGAGCAATCCTAAATAGTTTTGTTTTGATAATACTATTGATAATTCCTGCATAAAATCCGGAAAAAGTTTTTGACATAGTATCACTCATCACAATAAAAAATTCTCTAATTCCATATCCTTTTTTATCATAATGTTTTTGTAAAACTTCACTTTTTAGTTTAGCAACATCAACATTACTCGGGCACTCTGTTTTACAAGATTTGCAAGAAACACATAAGTCCAGTGCTTCCCATAATTCATTATTTGTTAAATCTCCTTCGCCCAATTCTCCAGAAATGGTTAATCTCAAAGCATTGGCGCGTCCTCTGGTAGAATTTTTTTCGTCCAAAGTCGCTTTATAAGTAGGACACATCACACCTCCACTAACCCTATGACAGACCCCTACTCCATTACACATATTGATAAGAGTTGAAAATCCCTCTTCTTTTCTATAATGATATATTGTATCTATTTTTATTTCATTGTAATTTGCACCATATCTCAAATTTTGATCCATTGGAAAAGGATTTACTATTTTTCCCGGATTCATCAGATTATATGGGTCAAAAGCAGTTTTTATTTTTTTGAAATCATTATATATTTTTTCTCCATAAAATTTTGGAATACCGAAACTTCTGGAAATACCATCTCCGTGTTCTCCTGACCAAGACCCCTTATATTCTATTACTCTATCCAAAGCATATTCTGCTATACTTTTCATTTTATCAATATCCTCTTGAGATTTTAAATTGAGAACAGGTCTGATATGAAGTACACCAACACTGGCGTGAGCATAAAGAATAACTTTAGTATCAAGATTATTACAAAAATTGAGTATTTGATCTACATATTTTGGTAAATGTGGTATTGGAATACAAAGATCTTCTATAAAAGGAATAGCTTTTTCATCGGTTTTTACACTGAGCAAAAGCCCCAATCCTTGTTTTCTTACTTCCCAAACATTATTGAAAGTAGAATCTTGCATTAAGTAAAACGGATAAGCATATCCACGATTAATTTCTTTTAAATGTTTTTCAAGTTTATAGTGTTTTTCTATTAATTCATTCTCATTTTCACCAAAAAATTCAACTATAAGAAGAGCTCCCGGTGTTCCATTGATAAAAGATGAAATAGGTTTAGTTGACGGATTAGTAAGCGCTATATTTATTACATTATCGTCCAGTAATTCAATAGCTGAGGGTTTGTGGGTAAGTATGGTTTCTACTGTTGAAATAGCCTCTAAACGATCTTTGAAATGGACTACAGTAATTGCACGATTTTTTGGTAAGTCAATCAGATTAAGTTTTAGATCCAATATAGTTGCCAAAGTTCCTTCACTACCACTGATAAGCTTGGCCATATTCCAAGGCTTATTATCGACAAATTCATCCAAACTATATCCTGTGACTCTCCGCATCACCTTTGGAAAACGATTCAATATTTCCTGTTCATTTTCTTCAATGATTTCAATTAAAGTTTTGTATATTTTTCCTTCTTCATCGTTTTGTTTAGCTATATTCTTAGCTTCTACTTTGCTTATTTCTCCTAGAGTAATGACTTTGCCATTTGAGAGAGCGATATTTACCTCAAGAATGTGATCTATAGCTTTACCAAAAACCAAACTTCTTGATCCGGAAGAGTTGTTAGCGACGACACCACCTATATTGGCTCTGTTTATTGTAGCTTCATCAGGAGCATAAAGCAAATTATATGGTTTCAAATATGCATTTAATTCACTGTGAACAAGACCCGGTTGTACTCTAACCCATTTTTCTTTTTCATTAAATTCGAGAATATTGTTCATATATTTTGAAAAATCCATTACAATAGATTCTCCAACAGTTTGACCGGCAAGGCTGGTTCCGCCTCCTCTTGGCAAAAGGCTAATTTTATGTTCAAAAGCAGTTTTGATAGTTGTCAACACATCTTGTTCATCTTTCGGAACAACTACAAGTTTTGGTTTAATTTTATATATACTAGCATCGGTTGAATATATACCCAAAGATAGTTCATCGGAATAAACATCCCCTTTAATACTTTCTTTTAATCCGGTTATTATAGATTTCACTACCTAACAATATTTATTATTAATAAAAAGTAACAACTTATTATAAAAAAGTGCAAGGTACGAATAATAACAAAAAAATCAGCAAGGGTCACTCTTAATTGAGCAAGGCGCTTTTCATTTTTGATAATAATACTAAACTTATTTCAAATTAATCATTCTTTTCAGCATCGTTTTGATAAAAGTATGCATATAATATATTGAAAGCGATCGCAAATTATTATTTTTG
>JALVEE010000031.1 GCA_027008645.1 Saprospiraceae bacterium | reverse complement strand
TAAGCGAGCGTCTCTGACCTCGCTTCTTATAAAAATGCACTACTCCTTTGCTGATGCACAGATTCTTTCACAATCAAGTGAGATTTACTCACTATATTTTTGATACACCACTCCATGTACGGCTCAGGGCTGGACAGTTCTATATTGCTTTTGCTATACTCGCCTCCCAGCCTCCTAAAGGAGGTGCATCAACCCGCACTTTATCAATGCCTTGAAATTGCGTGTGGATTTCCCCTTGAGGGGATTAAGGGGCAAGTGTTGCAGAACTGTCCAGCCCTGATGTACGGCTTCACAATCGCTATCGCGCTTGCGAGTCCTAATTCACTTCCTATTAAAAAACATTTGAAGAAAAATCTCGAAATTAATTTTCGCCTTTAGCTCTAAATCCAATACTTTTCTTATCAAAAATCACTTTGGTATCATCCATTACTTTGGTAATATCCTCCGGTAATATTTGATTTATTTCGGAGTCTTTCCTCTTATTCTTTGCTAGTGTGGAGATTCTTATATTTTGATTTTCGACAATCTCAATCACTATTTTTCTTACTTTTCTTGCATTGCCAAAATACTTATCTTTTTTTCTTGTGATATCATCCAAATATTCCAACAGTACTCCACTCGCATTTTCGGACAAGCTCAATCCTTTCTCTGTAAACATACTATTTGCTATATCAAACAACTGTTGGGTAGAATAATCCTCAAACTTCAATATCTTATCGAACCTGGATTGCAGTCCCGGATTAGTTTTAAGAAACCTCTCCATATTTTCGGGATATCCTGCCACAAACACAAAAAATTCTCCCCTTTTATCCTCCATTCTTTTTAATAAAGTTTGGATAGCTTCATTGCCATAATCCGCTCCAATACCTCCTGCCGACAATGAATATGCTTCATCTATAAAGAGAACGCCTCCCATAGCTTCATCGATTTTCTCCGCAGTTTTGATAGCTGTTTGTCCGATAAATCCTGCTACCAATCCTTGTCTATCTGTCTCTACCATATGCCCGCGTTCCAAAATACCTAATGCCTTATATATTTTGGTCAATATCCTTGCCACAGTTGTCTTTCCTGTTCCCGGATTGCCGATAAATACCGTATGCAAAAAGAAATTATTAAGGACATCTTTACCGGTTTCGATATGATATCTCACTACACCAACTGTCTCAATAATTTCTTGCTTAACTTTTTCAAGTCCAATCAGACTATTCAATTCATCAAAAGCTTCTTGTAAGAGCACTTCATCTATAGGAATCTTAGGAATTGACTTTATTTTTTCTTTTTCAATCTTTTCGACGTCTTCCAATGTGACGGTACGTAAAACATCTGCTTCAAGTTCATGGCGATTTTCCATTTCCATCACTCGCAATGCCATATTGATTTTAGCTTTCTCTATCAGATCATAGACATATCTGGCATTGCCAAATGTCTTATCTCTATCCCTATAAGCTTTGACTATAATATCATCAATCTTTTTTTGAGCATCTTCTGTCAAAACAATCTCTTTTTTCTCCATCGCTATCTTTGCTATTTTAGAAAGATCCTGAGGCAGATAATCAGGAAAATTATAAAACAGCTTAAATCTTGATTTCAATCCCGGATTGGATTTTATGAAATACTCCATCTCTTTGGGATAACCTGCAGCTATTACGACCAAATCACCATCTCCATCTGACATCTCCTTCACCAATATCTCTATGACTTCTCTTCCAAAGTCCTTACTATCGTTGTTCTCCCTTGACAGTGAATATGCTTCATCGATAAATAGCACACCTCCTTTAGCATCTTTAATAGCCTGCTTCACTTTTGGAGCCGTTTGTCCGATATATTCTCCAATCAAATCCACTCTATCAACGGAATGAACGTGCCCTTTGGATAAAACACCCATTTTTTTATAAATCATGCCCATCATTTCCGCAACAGTGGTCTTACCCGTACCGGGATTACCCATAAAAACCATATGGATATCGATATCGTTTTCTTCCTTAAAACCTTTGTCTTTTCTTAATTTAATAAATTGGATATATTTTGCATGGTTTCTGATTTGGGTTTTGATTCCCTCCAAACCTATTAGTGAATCGAGTTTTGCCATCAATTCTTCAAGGCTAACATTATCATCGACGTTTTTCATCGATAAGTCAACAGGCGATAAATCTTCGGGAAAGAATACCAAGGGAGTGCCTTCCACAAATTCCTCTCCCACATCAAATTTAACACTGGCAATATGCCTGTCAAAAATCATAATATCAACGGTATAGGCACCTTCAAACCAAGACCCGACTTCGTCAGCACCCCAACCCAATGACACTTCAAATATATCGTCATCTTTCCTTACATTCACCAACTTACTTGCCACACCTTTCAATTCCCTACTCTCCGTATGAAATATCAAGAATATCTCTCCCTTCCAATCAACATCAAATTCATACATATTTTCGAATTCAATATTCACATATATATATCTGGTATTTTTTGAATCAAAAACCTTATATTCTTTTTTATTACTCAATCCATCGCTATAAAATCCCTCTGTCAGACTCAATTTATTCAATTCCAATAATCCTTCGGGAATTTCATCAAAATCTATTTCCAATTGCTCAATAAAAAAAGTCTTAACCCCGATTAGTTCACCATTTACTTTAGCTTCCCAAAAATACTCACCTTTTTTCCAAAACACTCCTTTTTTGGAATTCCCCCAACCTTCTCGCAAGTAAAACACATCAGTATCAGACGATACTTCCCGTTCGAAATTCAAGTCACATATTTTCTTGATATCTCCTTTTTCTTTTTTATAACAGCTTATACTAAATTCTGCAGTCCAATCCTCTTTCTCAAACTGCAAATTGTACAATGCCATCTCAAAATAGATATAATCGACATTTTGCCTTAGGAAAACCTTTCTATATTTCTTCAATGCATTCGCCAACCACTCTGTGGAAGAATATGTTTTAAGGCTTTTATATTTATATTTTTGCATAAACGTATTACTTTAAATACTGATACCAATTTAACTCTAAAATGACGCATATATTACATTTTAATTTTCCAATATTTTCGTTAAAAATACTCGCCATAGCTAGGCTATGCCTGTGTCTTTTAACTCAATCTTGAAAAATTAATTCTATAATATTTATACGACATCTTAAAGTTAATTTGGTATGATAAATCACATCAGTATTCCTATAAACAGCAAATTACTGAAATTAGTTTGGAACAATTAAAAAAAAATATCAGACCCTCTATTATTTAGTGTCTGCACGAAAACAGGCAATAATTGAAATTTGATAGGCATATTTAATTTGATGCGTTTTCTTGGAGGTACTACTTGGTTTGATTATCAACTCTAAAAGTATATCGACCGCATTGCTCCAGTTTGATACTGGGATCCTCTTCCCAAATAAACCTGCCGACATAGTCAATAGCCTCTCTAATCACCTTTTTATCATGAATGGTGGTTCCTCTTTTTATCAAGTCCACAAATGTAGATCTTCCTTTACTATCGATACAAACTTTCATAACAATTTTACCGTTTTTGCTTTGCAATAATCTACTTCGGCGAGGTCTGTTTACCGGCTGTCTGCCGAATATCCCCTTTCCTGTGCCGTCAAATGCACCATTTCCTGCTCCTCCTGTTCCAATTCCTGAGCTACTATCATTACCTGATTTGTGATATCCCTTCCCTTTTCCTTTCTTCCCTTGTCCTGTACCGGTTCCATCTTGATTTGACGGAGACGAAGAATTGCTTCCGGCTCCATTGCTTGCACTTGGCACGGAAGACGGCACTTGGGAGGGAACATCCTCTATTTCACTTGGAGAATCATTCGTTTCCAACGGTGTCACCTTTTCGGGTTTGGTCTCAACCTGCTTTTTAGGTACTTCATTTACCACTTCCGGTACACTTTCTACTGCTTCTATTTCTATTTCTTTTTCAAATATCTCAGATTCCATGGGCGCAGTAGGCACTTTTGGTTCAGGAGTCTTGACTTGAGGCGTTTTGACAGGTTTTGGCGTACTTTTAGTTTCTACTCTTTCGGCAGGAGTGGTTCTTATTCTTTCTACCCTTTCGTTTCTCGCTCTTTGTGCTCCTTCGGCTGCCATCCCTTTGAAACTATTGGCAGATGGACCTTGGTCAAATCTAATAGCGATAGCAAATTGCTTATCGATATTTTCATTTGGATCATCTCTCAATATAGGGTACAAAGCTATTAGAAGAATCAACACGTGTAATGTAATGGATATTCTAAGTCCTTGTTTTTTATTCTCTTCCTCCATATATAATGTAGGTACTGTCATAATATTTTTTTTATCTTAACGCAATCGGCTACAAATTTATTAAATATATAATAAAAAATAGTAATATCAATACGAATATTAACAAAATTTTTAGTGAAATAGACTATTCTTCGACAAAAAGTGATATTTAGACCATTTCTACATTTAATAAATGAAAAAACAAATAAAATATTGTGTTGATTAAAGCGTTCAAAAATAAAACTATAAATCCAATTTTATGAAAACTTACCCTGTTTTACTATTTTTTCTTTTGTTGTCTTTTATTCTTCCTGCTCAAAATATATCAAGATACGATTGTAAAATTAGTATCGACGGAAAAACAATTGAATATCCTTTTACAGGAGGGCTTAATTCTCCGCAATTCAATAAAATGGATATTAATCTCGATGGAGTGGAAGACCTTATTGTATTTGACCGTGTAGGTAATAAACTGAATGTTTTTATCAATGATAACGGAAAATATGTTTTTGCACCGGAATATATTTCCAGTTTTCCCCCTGTTGAATATTGGATGCTTTTGGTGGACTACAACCATGATGGCCTAAAGGATTTATTCAAATCTTCAGGTTCAACTGATATAGAAGCTTGGAAGGCAGTAGAAGCAAATGGCAAAATACATTTTGAAAAATACCATAATCCATATTTCAGCAAAGACGTATTGTCCAGGAAAAAAAGTTCCGGCATTGGACATTTTGAAATAGAACATTTACAAAGCGATATCCCCTCTATAATAGACATCGATAATGACGGAGATTTGGACGTATTGAGCTTTTCGACAGGAAAAAGTGTAAAATTATATAAGAACATTTGTGTAGAAAAGGACATATCCTTGGATAGCTTCTTGTATATTTTCACCAATAATTGTTGGGGAAGATTTGTTGAAGACAATTTTTCTTCAAAAATACATCTTAGCGATAACCCATATAGATGTGCTGACCAATTTTTAGTAGCACCAAGACACGCTGGTTCGACCACTCTTATTTTAGACATTGATGATGATGAAGATTATGATGTATTGATTGGAGATATTGAATATGATTCACTAATATTTTTAAGAAATGGAGGAAATGCAAAAAATGCGTGGATGACTGAAATCGATAGGCATTTCCCTAGTTATGATAAACCTATTGCCCTTAAATCCTTTTTGGCAGCATCGTATATTGACGTAGATTTTGATGGAAACAAAGATCTCATCATTACTCCAAATGAGGATTATGATATTGCTCACAGTCCGCAGAACATCAAAAATGTCTATTTTTATAAAAACATAGAATCCAATAAAAAACCAAAATTCAAGTTTGTACAAAATGATTTTTTAATCAAAGATATGTTGGATCTTGGAGGCAATGTTTACCCAACATTTGTAGATGTCAATGCAGATGGTTTATTAGATATTGTTGTTGGAATCAGTCCACAGGTAATATTTGAAAGAGAAAGTCCCTCAAAACTGTATTATTTCAAAAACATAGGGACAAAATCCAATCCTGAATTCCGTCTTGCAGATAGTGACTATTTGAACCTGTCAATAATTAGCTATCAAAATGAGCTTAACTATTTCACTCCTTCGTTTGGCGATTTGGACGGAGATGGAGACAAGGATTTAGTATTGGGAAATAATACCGGGACATTGATTTATCTAGAAAATATTGCGGGAAAAGACAAAGCCTTTGAGTTTAATGATCCAATTATTAATTATAAGAATATAGATGTCGAAAGTTTTTCGGCTCCATGTATAATTGACCACAATAATGATGGTCTTGGAGATTTGATAATTGGTGTAGGTTTAAATTTTCACAACAGCCAAAATTTCTTAGGTGCAGCAGTATATTTTGAAAATATAGGAAGTATAGGCAATGCTGATTTCAGTAGTGATGCTTTCACTTCACCAAACAATCCTTTTTATGGTGAATTGGACTATAATAGAGATTTCAGTGATCATTCTTATGCTTATTTTTCTACTTATGTTGATAAAAAGAATAAACTTTTGTTTGCAGGTTCCAAAAGTGGAAGTATTGATATATTCAAAGATTTTGTTGATCACAGATATGATAAACTGACTCCTTTTATTGAAAACTATGGTGCAATTGACATAGGAAATAAATCAACTCCGGCAGTCGCAGATATTGACAATGATGGTTATCTCGAGATTTTGATAGGGACAGAAACAGGAGGATTTGAGTTTTGGAATACAGATATCAAAATATCGAATGGAAGCTATACAACAGAAGGTGATTTGAAATCAAAAATGAAAATTTACCCCAATCCAACCCAAGACAATGTATTTATTCAACTTGATGACAGCATATTGAAATCCGTTAAGTATAAATTAACAAATATGTGGGGAGAAACCATAAAATCAGGCAATTTGAACAAATCAAATAATAAAATCGAATTAAATATGTTACAAGAGGGAATATATTTATTAACTTTGGACTCGGAAGGTAAATTGCTAACCGAGAAAATAGTAAAAACTAAAAAATAAACTTAGAAAAATGAAAAGAACAATTATTGCACTAGTATTATTCGTATCCTTTTTTAGTGTTAAAACCAATGCACAAAAATATACTGAAGGATATTTGAAATTTGAAATTTCAGACTTCAAAGCAGACAAAGCTGATGACCCGCAAATGAAAATGGTTGGGGATATGGTAAAAGGAACTACTACAAAACTTTATTTCAAAAAAGATAAAGCTCTTACAAAGATAAATAGTATGGGAGGGATGAGCGTAATAAAAGTCTTGGTTGATAAAGATGGAAACTCTGATATGTATATGGAAATGATGGGACAAAAGTTTTTGGTGAAAATGGATAAGAAAAAAGCTGAGGAATTGAAGAAAGAACAAAATTTGGATGACCAAGAATACATTCACCACAAAGACAAAACCAAAGAAATATTGGGCATGAAAGCTCATTTAGTGGAAGTAAAAACCAAAGACCAAGAACCTAAAGTCGAATTGTGGGTGACTAATGAAATTGATACAAAAGCCATGGTTCAGCAAGGCATGGACAATGATGAAATAGGAGGATTTCCCTTGGAATATACCGTAACTATTCCGGGACAGTTCTCTATGACAACAAAAGCTGTAAAATTCAAAAAATCCTTTGATGATTCTGTTTTTGACTTTGACAAATCAGGATATCAAGAAAAAACCATAGACGAATTGAAAGGCATGGGAATGGGCGGAGGAGGATTCTAATCCATCGCTAAAGTATAAAAAAGACCGTTTCACCCAAATGAAACGGTCTTTTTTTCTGCATACAAATCCATCCACCGGTTCAATGTCTCCCATGCATCTTTTTCACTAGTACTAGCATATTTATTTTCAGGATTTGCAACTCGTGAGTAAGCTGCATTTACAATGGTCGTCGCCAATCTGCAAGTTATCATATAATATAAAACATCCAATTCATTTTGTTGAAGCTGTATTATTTTATTGTATGATTTCAGGATTATCTCTGCCCATTTTTGCGGATTTTTCTTCCCAAAACCTGCATACGCTATAGCAACAGCGAGTTCATCAATCAAAGGAGCATATGCCAAATCTCCAAAATCAATTATTCCGGTTATTTTCCCATCTTTCGTGAGTACATTGAAGTCATTTGCATCATTGTGAATAATAGAAAAACGCAATGACGCAATGGCAGGCTTTACAATATTTTCAAAATCATCAAATATTTGGTTGAGTATCTCTCTATCTTTTTTATCCTCTATATATTCCAAGAGCTTTTTGTTCTTATCAAAATTAACTATATTCCATTCGCTTTTTCTATTTTCAATAGTTTCGTTCTTGATATTCATTAACAGCAAGTCCAATTGAGCCAAGAAAGTCCCAAATGATTCATAAAGCCTTGAAGTTGCAGTTGTCGCTCCAAAAGGCTCTCCTTCTATATATGTCAACATCCTGACAATATATCTAACATTACCCACAGAGTATATGAACTCAAATTCACCCTGATTTGTTTGCACCGGTTTTGGCAAAGAGTACATTTCCTCACCTTTTAATTCAAGGAGAACATCCCTTTCTGCTTGAACGATTTTATACAATTCAGCTTGATATAAATAAGTCTTTAAGACATATTTTCCTTTCCCTTCACTAACTAAGAAATTTTCATTCTCATAGCCATCCAATTTTTCAACATCAACCTTTTCAAGGCTATAATACTCAGCTAAAATCTTTTTTATATCCATTATTTAGTTTCGTAATACATCACAATTGATGCCTTTTGTATGGTAGCAAAATTGAGATAAAAACCAAAGATAATAAATAATACAAATTTTTTCAAAATTTCCACGCCACTATCCGGCTTATCTTATTCCCTTGCCCCATATCAATAGTTTTTATTTGCCTGGGCTTTACAGACTTGAGCTTCTTATATACAAGGGGTAAGTTTGCCTTTTTAGATACCAATGTTGTAAACCATTTGCAGTTTTTTGAATATCGTTTACTTTCATCTATCATATTACTAATAAACTTTTTTTCGCCACCTTCACACCAAAGTTCATTGGATTTTCCACCAAAATTCAAACTGCTTTTTGAAACTTTTCTTTTATTCAAATTGGTCAATTTACGCTTGTTTCC
This sequence comes from Saprospiraceae bacterium, assembly GCA_027008645.1. Taxonomy (GTDB): domain Bacteria; phylum Bacteroidota; class Bacteroidia; order Chitinophagales; family Saprospiraceae; genus JADJGA01. Next base: position 8,329 of record JALVEE010000031.1, on the reverse strand, counting down.
TCTATTGGCTTCCTCAAAAGACGAATGGAATGGTGGATTACAGATTACCACATCATAATATTCCTCATTTTTAATTATTCCTTCAAATATTTTCCCGGAATTCTTCTGTAGCCGCAGTTCAACTTTACCATTTAGAACTTCATTTTCCCTGACTATTCGATTGGCGGATTCTAAGGCTTTTGGATCAATATCCGTTCCCACAAAGCTCCAACCGTATTCTACGACACCGATTATGGGATAAATACAATTTGCCCCAACACCAATATCAAGGCATTTGATTTGTGTATCCAAGGCTGAATTTTCATCCCTTATCAAATCAGCAATATTGTGAATATAGTCAGCACGACCCGGAATTGGAGGGCACAAATATCCTTGTGGTATTTCCCAATAATCTATTTTGTAAAAATGCTTTAACAATGCCGTATTTAGACTTAAGACCGCTTTCGGATCGGAAAAATCTATGGATTCATCCCCATATTTATTTTTCTTTACAAAAGATTTAAGCTTTGGATAACTCTCAATCAAGCTATCAAATTCATATCTACTTCGATGTTTATTTCTGAAATGAAGCTTTGTTTTAAGCAAAATATCTATTTTGAAAATTCAGAAATAATAAATTCCTTTTGCTTAACAGCAGTATCTTTGCTAAAGGTATAAACGTTAATCCTCACCTTACCGGTATCGATAAAATCAATATCGATTGGTTTTGAAATAATAGTCCAAGGACAATTGATAATTACTTCTTTTATTCTTTTATCGTCTAAAGGAATATTCAATTCATCAGTTGACAAGGTAAATTCATTGACGTAGTGATTGCTGCTTTTCTCCTTTCTTATCAAGGGAGAATTTGTTAACAAGCTATACGGTACATATATCAATTCTTTTTTAGAATTTTGCAATTTAATATCAGAAATCAACAGCTTTTTGATAATTCCTCCAATCTCAAGTTTGGAAATATAAATATAATCACCTTCTTTTAATTTATTTATATAAAATATTCCGGCATAGATATTTTTCCAAAAATCTTTAGTAAACAAATAAATTCCTATTAAAAATATCAATGTTATGATTGGACTTGACAATATCAAAAAATAAACGGAAATAACAAACCATACAAACCATCCCAAAAGCTGTACTTTACTAAAAACCCTGTAAAACCTGTTATATACACGTTTTTTGTTGAAGAATGTGATCAAGTATTTGTCCAAGACAAAAAATACTAAATACAGCAACAGACCTGAGACAAGTATTGCGACTATAAGCATTATCGGTATTCCTCGTATATTTGCCATATTAAATCAATTCTTTTTCTTTTAACCATTTTTCAACAAATGGCTTTATATTTTTCACGATTTTATAATTCTTATTTCTGTCAACAAATATCAATCCCGATTTTAGCATCATCGTGATATTTTTATCCATTTCTTCAGTATCAATATTGAATATTGTTTTCAATTCCCTATCGCAAACCTGTCCGAAAACCAACATTCTACTGAGTAAGCTAAGCCATAATTCATCTTCAATCTCAAAAGTAGGATACTCAAAATCCGGATTCATAGCAATACCAAATTCTTTTTTCACCATTGCAGCAAGCCACAATTGTATTGCAATTCGAGGATTTCCATCTGACAAATAATACTTATCTTTTGCCAGTGTTTTTATTTGTTTTTCGGGCAAAAGCTCTCCGTTTTCATTATACAACTGCAAATCATCTGCAAAATGCATTTCAGTAATCATCTCTTGTATTGCTTTTTCATTAAGCGGTCCAATCGTAATTGTAGAAAGTACACTACTCAATATTGAGCTTGTGGTATCAATTGTTTTTAAAGAATTGATATTTGCAGAAAAAACAAATGAATATTTATGATTAAATTTTTCTACAATTTCGGAAAGAGTATTCAACAATGGTTTTTCTTTTTCATTATAGCAAATAAATCTCTCTATATCTTCCAAAACAAAAGTAGTGCCTATTGGGAAAGTGTTGATTAAAAAATCAATATTACCGGACTTCTTTGTAAGTTTTTTCAAGGCTTTCTCCAAAGGTTTTTTTACGGAAAAATCCTCAATTTCTATTGTAGTGATATTATCTTTTACCGTATTTGCTAAAGCACTATTGATAAAATACGATTTGCCGATTCCGGCCTCTCCAGTAACCAATATTACAGGTTTGATAGATGTATTTGTGCTACCGATAGCCAGCTTAAATTCATTATACTCTCTATGCCTGCTATCAAGTCCGGATTTTTTCAAAAGATGTTTCCCTGTAAACAATTGATAGTAATAGTACGGCAATAAATCCTTGACATCCTTTTTCAACCTTAGCTTTGAAACAATTTTTCTTATTTTGATATGTATTGGAACAAACACATTCAATTTCCTCTCGTATTCCAAGCGCTTTACATCCTCATTTTTTCGGGAAATAAAAGCAACGACATCATTGAACTTACCCTTTATACTATCTTTGGCTTTGTCAAAAAATACCGGTAATTTTCGTTCTTTTTTGGATTTTCTTATATTCAAATTCAACTCAGACAAGTTATTAAGTATATGATTTATATTTAATATCATATTGAGTTGATTCACCACTTGAGCGTACAATTCTTTAAATTCTACTATCTCATATTCAAATTTCTCCTTTGCCTCCTTATATTCTTGCTTGATATTATCCAACATCAAACTCAATTCGGTTTTGCTTTCTTTATCTCCTGCAACTGAAAAATAATTTATAAGATTTATTAGGCTATTTATCCTTTGATTACTATCCTCTATTTGATTATTCAATCTCATCAATTTTGCTTCAATCGGGTGCAAAAAATCGGATGAAAATATATGCATTGCTATTTTTCTCAAAGAAAGTTCCACCGTATCAATATCAGTCAATTGGTTCTTAGAAAGCTCCTCAAAAGAATATGGAGTCATTAAAGTGACTTCATCATTTATCGCCTTAAAATCACCATTAAGCCCATTATGCAAATCATTTAAAATTCTTCCTACTTCCACATTGGTTGAATCAAAAGAAAGGTCATTTTCATCTATCTTGAACTCATCAATCCTTGATTTGCTCGCCTCAAGTTTACCAACTATCTTCTCCAATGCCGAAAATGTTTCTCTAAACTTGCTAAAAACATCAAGCTCCAAGCCCTGTAATGCCTTGTACGATTCATTATCGATACCAAGATACAATGATTTTAATGAGAAATCAGATTCCTGTTGTGTCAAAGTGTAAGAAAGAACGCTATACCACAACTCGCTAAAACCATTTATTTTCGCTGAGTAAGCTCTTATTTCTTTCTTTTCGTTTTTGGATATCTTTTTATCAAACAAAGAAGAAGCAAAGGCATTCTCAAATTCACCGGATAATTTATTTATTATATTCCTATCATTATATCGCATTTGATTATATGGCTTATTCTTGAAGTCCAAAACAAGCTTATTCATCTCAGCTAAAATCCCATTGACATTATCAGTAAATGCAAGCAATAAATCTTTTTGAATCTTATCTGACTTATCAATGCTTTGACAAAACAATAAAACTTCTTGATGCAATTTTTCCGGTAATTCGAGTAAAAATTGGGATTGCGAATACAATAGATTCATCAGAATAGAACTAAATTCCCTTTCAAACAATAATTCGTCAATATATCCCGCTATTATACTAAATTTAATCTTTAGTTCAACTGTATCATTGGTGTCGATATTTGATTTCAGTCGCTTCTTGAGTCTCTTAACATCGTCAGAATCCGTATTTGATATTTCCAAATCCTCAACATTCAATTTTACTACCAAATCTTTAGGAAGTTCATCAAATATCTTATGTCTTTTGTCAAGGTAAGCCGTAATCTCTTCTCTCAATATTTCTTTAAGTGACTCAAGATCATTTTCTCTAACAGTCCTCGAGATGTCTATAGCTTTTGAATAAAAAGACTGCATAGCAGCCGTAGCATCCCCTTTGTTTTCAATGCTTGAAATATTTTTTATAAGTATATCAAATTCTGTTTGTATTTGTGCCAAATACTGCTTTGCTCTGTTTTCATTTGTCTTGAATATACCGGTAGTCGAACTTATTTCATTCAATTCAGTATCGAGTTTTTCAATATTCTCATCAATAGAAGATAAGCCTACTTTTGATAGTTTTGGCAAATACATAACTGAATCACCTGCATCCTCAACAACTTCAGGTGTTGACACTCCCAAGTCTGTCACTTCAAATTTAGAAGAGGCTTTCACCAATAGCGTTGTACCCAGTACATCGACAAGGTTATTGACTTGTTCTACAAACTTTTCTTCATTTTTTCTATTAATTTCCGGAATACCTACAATTATCAAATCGGTTTTGCCCGAATGTATTTTCATCAATTCGTAAATCGATTTACTGTTGGTATAATTATTTATAATATAAACCTCTGCTTTTACTCTAAATGATTCACTTAGCTTTTCAATCCTCTTTTTGATTAATCTATGGTCGCTTCCTGTATTATTGACGAGAATAATCCTGATTTTAGCACTGCCCCATTCTTGAGAAGCCTTGAGTAATTTGACCAACATCAGACTCAGTTCCGCATTGCTACTTATCCCTCTCCACCACAAATCTATTGTATTGAACTCACCAAATCCCATATCCTTATCATAATCCAAGTACAAGACATTGTAGTCCATATCTATCAACTTGCTTGTCATTCTGGAGAAACTGGCGGGATTACTTGAGTTCCTCGCCCAGCCCATCAATACTGTATTGGGCTCAATTCCAGAAAATCCAAATACCGAACTTATCATTCCAATACCGTCATAAATATTTTTGACTTCAATCCTCTTGCCAAAAATGCCAAACTCTTCAAGTATATCATCCTTATAACTCACTCCGGTATTGGTAAACAGCTCTTTTGCTTCTTTATTTTCAATAAGATCGAAATTGGTTATCAAGCCCATATTCCCAGCTAAAAACCTAGAAAACTCTAATAAATATCGCCTTGTATTCTGTCTTCCGCTAAACAATAATATATTGGGCTTCCAATTTCTTTTATGGTCTTCCTTTTCATCAAGTGTATGCAATCCACGTTTTACAATATTTGTCCAAACACTTTGCCAAATATCCCCCTCACCAAGCGAAATTTGCTTCTTAGATAACCACAAATACACTCCTCCAATTACCACAAAGGACATAAACATAGCAAACATATCGAGCTTGAACATAATAATAAATGTAGTAACAAACCCAACAAAACCAATCCATTTATTTACTTTGAAAGTTGGCTTAAAGTCAGAACTTGCCCAGCTTTCAAGAAAAAACGACAGATTGATAAATCCATAAGCGGCAAGGTAAAACATTGACACCAACCTCGCAATCAAATTCAATTCACCTATCAGAATTCCCGCGAAAGCTATTATAACGGTAAGTATCAAAGCTAATCTCGGTTCGTTATTCTTTCCCTGACCTTTACCAAATATTTTTGGAGTTATCCTGTCCAATGACATCGCCTGCAAAATACGTGGTGCACCCAAAATTCCTCCAATTGCCGAAGATAGTGTTGCTCCCCAAATACCTGCTACTACCAAAGGAGAAGCCCAAGCTATTTTCAATAAAATATTATTGTCTTTTTTAAGTATTTCGGGGTCTATCATAAGTGCAATAAAAACAGCCAATCCGACATATACCAATAATCCAACTATTATAGCACTCATAGTGCCAAACGGTATTGCTTTTTTGGGATCTTTAAGGTCTCCTGACATAGCTATCCCCGCAGTAAATCCCGTCACAGCAGGGAAGAAAATCGCAAAAACAGTCTCCATCGGTACTGAATCAGCACCACCAAATGAACTGACCGTTGCCGGAACAAAATCAGAATGTCCAAAAAATATACTCACCAAAGACAACATTATTGCCACCAGAATAAAAAACTGGGTTTTTAATGCAATCGAAGTGCTTATAAAGGCCATAATAGTGAGAATCAATAAAGCTATTCCTGCAGTAATTCTATATCCATTGAGACTAATATCCAACCCTAGATAGGAATTGAAACTTTCACTAAAACCTATAAGATAAAGTGCAATACTAAAGGCTGTACCTACAAATAATGTCAAGCCGATAGCTCCGCCGATAGGTAGCCCCAGACTTCTTGACAAAACATAGTAAACACCTCCTGCCCCAATCTTTTTATCTGTGGCTATTGATGATATACTCAATCCCGTTGTGAAAGAGATAATATGAGCTATAAAAACAATTATCAACGTTCCCCACAGACCGGCATTCCCGACTACCCATCCAAAACGCATATACATAATGACTCCTAATATGGTCAAAATGGAGGGTGTGAATACACCGGCAAATGATCCGAACTTTTTAGGAGTTGCCATTATCTGATTTATTTATTTTTTTTCTTATTTTCCTCTATGGCTTTTAGTATTTCTTCATCTGATTTACCCATAAATTCTTTCAGAGTTTTCACATCATCTACAAGATCTGAATTAGGGTATTTTTGCAAGAATTCGTCATAAAGTTTTTCAGCTTCATCATATTTTTTCAATTCATTATCCAATACATAGCCTTTCAAAAACAAAGCTGTAGGACTTTTTTCGTAGTTTGGATATTTTTCTATTAACCAATCATACAAATCGAATGTCTTGTTATATGATTTGATAGTATGTGCGACTTCAGCAGCTTTAAAGAGATACTCAGGGCTTTTGGGTGAATCTGGATTAACCAAAACAAAAGCTTCACAATCATTGACATAATCTTTTGCCGCTTTGACATTCAACTTACCTGTCTTTTCCAAATCAGAAAAAATCATCTCTCCTGTTTTTTTGATTAAAGCGTCAAAATCAGTTTCTTCTCCGGCAACATTGGCATATGTACCGTCATTATACTTTTTATTATAAAGCATTTTCATTACGCCTGCAACTTCTCCTGCTCCTTTGGCATCAAAAGTCGATATCAAACTTTTCAATCTTTCTTGAGTTTTTGCTCCGGGAAAATCTTTAAGTAACTTCACCAAAAAAGAAGATGCATACGCAGGCTTCTTTAGTTCAGTAAAATAATTAACCGCTCTTTCCATCATTGCTTCCTTATCTTCCTTACTTAAATTTTTATCATTAAGTTTATCAGAATAAGCTTTTTTAAGGTCTTTTAGCAATTTTTCATTAGGCGAAGATTTAGCCTCCTCTTCCATTTTTGTCAAGCCTTCAGAAATAATTTGCTTTCTGTCATTTTTGCAAGACACCATCAATAAAATCACGATAAATGAATAAAGTAAATTTTTCATAACTAATTTTTTATTTGTAACCCACAAAGATATTAATAAATGGACATATAAAGTAAATTATCGGTATAAATCGGATAAAACTTGATTGGGATGGTAAGACGCCCTCACTTCAGGATTGTCTTGATTATGGTTAATCGGCAAGAGGTTAGGACACCTTTGCCTTGGAGAACTTGGAACTTGAAATCCACAATTCTATTATTTTATAAGCCGGCTTCAAAATCACTCCTTGCAGTCGCGCTTTCGAGTCCTAAGCTTCCCCATTTTACTAAAACCCAATAAACATGGAACTCGAAACTCGAAACCAACAACTCGAAATCCTATAATCCTATAAATCCTAATTCAGACAGTTAGGCAATATTCTCACTCCCTCACTGTCTAAATTAAGATTTTTAGGATGAATGGATTTTAGGATTACTCCACCACAAACTTACCTATCCCCACCTTGCCATCTGACGCTTTTATCATCAGAAAGTGAATGCCTTTGCCTATAGCTTGCATACCGGGTATTGTGATTTTTTCTTGTGTTTTTATTTTGCCTGTCTTGACTTTTTGCCCTGTGATATCGTATATTGCCCAATATTGCCACTTTATACCCTCCGGCATATTTACGTGAATCTGACCGTGGGTAGGATTGGGATATATCTCTATACGTCTTGCTAAACCATTTGTCGTCAAATCCTCTATATCCGTCAATACATAAGTAAGAGTATCTGCCAACTCACAACCAGAATTATAACAGCCATTGCTATCAACTCTTAATAACCAAGTATAATGAGTATTGTACCACACTCCAATACTATCTGTTCTTAGCCCTCCAACACATATTAAATCACCATTTCCTGCCTCTTCGATATCATAAAATACAGAAGCATTCGCGTAATATTCCCTATCAACATAACTGTGCTGCCATTTGAGCTTACCATCAGCACTATATCTGAATATCCAGGCCTGAGACTTAGGTTCATCATAAGGATTGTAATATGCTCCACAACCTATCAAATCGCCATTTCTTGCCGTCTTTATATCATGAACAAACTTAACTGGTCCTATACCATGCCCCGGCTCTTTATAAT
>JALVEE010000030.1 GCA_027008645.1 Saprospiraceae bacterium | reverse complement strand
TCCACAGGTTCAAATCCTGTAGCAACAATGGGTACATTGTATTTTTTTGCCAATGGGTAGTATTCGTTCAATCCCATTATTGCAGCGACATGACCCGCACCTAAGAATGCATCAATTCTCGTTTCTTCATCATCCATAATAGCTTCTATTGCCGGTGGTACAAGAACATGTGAAACAAGTATTGAATAATTAGTCAATTCTAATTTTTTTGCCTGAACAACCGACAATGCATTTGCAGGAGCTGTCGTCTCAAATCCAACAGCAAAAAATACCACCTCTTTACCGGGATTGTCTCTTGCAATTTTTACTGCATCAGAGGGCGAATATAGTATCCTGACATCGGCTCCTTCAGCTTTAGCTTGCAAAAGGCTTTTTTCAGATCCGGGTACTCTCAACATATCTCCGAATGAACAAAGAATCACTCCTTTTTTTTCGGCGAGATAAATAGCCTTATCGATCAAATTCAATGGCGTCACACATACCGGACAACCCGGACCATGAATCATAGTTATCTCCTTTGGTAATAAATTCAATATGCCGTTTTTGACCAAACTATGAGTTTGTCCACCACACACTTCCATTATTTTCCAAGGTCTGGTTACTGTCTCTTTTATTTCTTTAAGTAGAGCTTTTACTTTATCCGGATCCCTGTATTCATTGAGGTACTTCATTTCTGTATTTGATTATTAGGTTCGCAAGGTACAAATATATTTTAGATTTTCAAATATACGGAATTTATGAGTACATTTCATATTTTTAACCTTGCCACAATAATACCATCTTTGCTCTTAATGCCTTTCAGATAATCCTCAAGATTCTTCTCTGAAACTACAACTTTCTTTTGTTTCGATGATGCATGCAAAATATGCAATCTGCCATCTACAAAATATGCCATTGCTACATGTGCAATATCCAAACCTTTAACAGGGGTTGTAATCGCTATAATATCGCCATTTTTGATATGTTTTTCATTTTGAAATATCTTTTCTTGAGGTATGTACTTCAACTCAGCATTAGATATCTCTTTTTCTTTTTTTGCTATTTGTTTTATAAAATCTATATTTTCCAGCTGTTTGTAGTACTGAGGATGAGTGGACATAAAATCAACAGTAGGATCAAAATTATCCACTGCAAATAAGTTGCTGACAATCGAAATCAATCCTTTTTTTTCATTATCCAGTAACCAATCCGTAAAATAGTGTAAACGGGACGGATATTTGTCTATTTGTCCATTTCTATATCTAAATTTTGTAAGCGTTTTAGCAAAATCTTCAAAAGTCGTTTTGTTTTTCTTCACACAATTTGTTAAAGCAACTACATTTTCCACAAATGTAGTACAGTCAAATTCCCTAAGATTAACAACCAAATGCTCTTTTCCCCTTTTCTCAAGAGTATGTGCAATATAAGGAGTTCCTAAAAAATATTTCGCAATCTCAATTTCTATTTCCTGTATTGTTTTTTTGTTGAGTTCATTTTTATAAGAATACTTTATAAATTTATTAAATATCTCTATATCAGAGCTATCAATCTCAATACTATTATTTTTTTTATCACTGCTGATATTCTGATTTATTTCTGCTTTCTTGGGTTTGCATGATACTAATAGTAAAAATAGAAGTATAAAATAGATGAATTTATCTTTGTTCATTTTCTTATTTTTTAAGATTAAGATAATCCTTTTTTAATATCCCCATTAAGTGAAAATCGTGATACTTCCCTTGTCCATACATCGCTTCTCGCAAAAGCCCCTCAATTATAAATCCATTTCGTTTATAAGCCTTGATTGCAGCTGTGTTTTCTGTAGCAACATGCAATTGAATGCGATGCATATTTAATACATCGAATGCATATTCAAGCATTAATTTCACAGTTTCCTTGCCAAAACCTTTACCTTGATTTATCCTTTTTGAAATGCCGATATAAAATATAGCCATCCTCCCAACCCAATCAATACGAAAAAAACCGGTTTGACCAATAGCATTACCTGTCTTTTTATCGCAAATAGTAAAAATAATTGTGTTTGGGTCATTTAGTTGCTTGAGTGTTTTTTCAAGCTGCTTTTGAGGACTTGTAGGTAGTGAATACAGCAATGTTAAACGAGGATCGGGATGGTTTTCCAATTGTGCAATAACATATTCGTCACCGGATTCAAATGCTCTAAGAAATACCTTTTCTCCTTCTAAAAATAAATTTGGTGTTTCCATCTTATATTGTTTTCATGCTAAAGCAAAGAGATAGTCCTGCAAAGCGTAGTGTTGTACTACAGGATTTCAATATTACAAAAATAGATAAAACATTTAATGTATAGGAATTATTTGCGTGTATTTCACTTTTTCGCTTTCTTACAAGAAGTGTTGATGTGTTCAATATAGCGTACCTACGGCACGCATTTTAGGTGATATAGATTTTTTTACCAATGTTTTGTGCCTAACGGTACATAGGTAAAAAAAACCTTTCACCCGTGATAAATAGCTTTCAAACAAGCCTAATTATCCGGATGAAAGGTCTCTAACCCGAAACATACGGGCTAACCGGCACTACTCATTTATCTATTTAGTGTTTTCGGGCAGACACTATTTAACCTTTATTGAAACAGGTCCTTTTTTAATCGCCTCTTCTTTTTTCTTCAATGTTAATGATAAAACACCGTTTTTATATTTAGCATCAATATTTTTAGTATCTACAGTATCAGGGATTGTAAACACTCTCTTGAAAGAGTCATAGTTATACTCTACTCTTACAAAATTCTCTTGGATTTCTTCGTCTTTCTTTTCTGCTTTGGAGGAGATAATCAATTCCTTATCCTCCAATTTTATATCGATATCTTCTTTGTTCAATCCGGGAACAGCGAGTTCCAAAATATATTTATCTTTCTCCTCTATAATATTCACTGCCGGATGTGAGTATTTATTTTCAACTGTAGGTTTTGAATCATTAAGGTAATTATTGAATAATTCATCATATAAATCTCCAAACAAATATTGTGCAGGAGCAAAGGGCTTAAATTTTACTAATGTCATGATTTTATATTTTTTTGTTTAATAATGATGTTACTTCAAACTTATTTTCTTTGTTTTATATAACTCTTCTTCATTCTTAAATGGTAGTTTCACTATCAGAATACCATTGTTATATTTGGCATCAATTTTATCCAAATTCACTTTTTCTGTAAGTTTGTATTCCAAACTAAAATTGCCGAAATCGAATTCTTTAATCAAATAACTGCCACCATTTTTCAATTCTTTTTCTTCTTCAGATACAGAATTTATTTGCAATACATTATCATTTAAGCTAATGTCAATATTCTTTTTATCTATACCCGGAGCAGCTATTCTCAATTCTGTCCAATTTTCGTTTTGTACAATATTTACCTTAGGTTTACTTTTTCTGATTGCAGCATTGTGCAACAACTTTTCTAATTCAGTTAGCGAATTATGTATGTTTTTTGCCGGACTTGTTATGATTGTCATTTTTATTCTATTTTTATGGTTATACAATAATAAATTGTTCACTTTCACATTATCAAATACTATTCCTTTAGAAAAAATAGACAAAAAATCATAATTATAACCGAAAACACAAGCCAATATGGCGTATTTGATAAAAAACAATGCCATATTGACCTGTTTGTCTTATTGTTTGGTATCGGAAATAAAAAAATAAATAATAATCCATTGAAAACCCTTGATAATATTAAAAGTTTTTTATTTTTGTAGTCCTTTAAAAATCATTTTTGTATTTTAAAAAACAATAATCAAACAGATGAAACCTGCACGATTAAGTGAATCATTAAACTCTATGGGTAATGATTGATTTAATCCATTTCAGCTTTCCATTAAATAACAATAAAAAACAAACAGATGAAAAATCACATTATTTTTTTTGAAGCAGAGGGTGGTTCTGACAAATGGCTGGATGGCCATAGAAAAGATACCATGCCTATGGTAAATGCATTGCGTGAAAAAGGATGGACTGCAGAAGTTTTAAAATTCAGGGATGAATGGGCAGATCAAATTTTTGACTATGTAAAAGACAGGGCTGTTGGATATGTAAGCAGAATTAACCCCGGAAATCTACCTGATGGTGAAAAAATATATTTTGACACTCTTAAAAAGCTATCGGACTACGGTCTTATCGGTTTTGAACATCCACAAGTTATGAGGGACTTGGGAGCGAAAGATGCCTTGACAAAAATCACTGATACCGGCTTAGTGACTGAAGATACTTATGCGTATTATACTGTAGAGAAATTTAAAGAAGTGTTCCCTAGGAGTATCTCATTTGGAGAAAGGGTTTTGAAGCAAAATAGAGGTTCTACCGGCTCAGGAATTTGGAGGGTACAAATCGAAGATGACAGACCATATAAAGCCGGTGATACTTTGCCATTGGACACAAAACTGAAATTGACTGAAGCTGTAGATAATCACGTTGAACATAGAACACTTGAGGATTTTATGAATTTTGCAGAGCAATATATTGTGGGAGATAACGGTATGTTGGTTGATATGAGATTTATGCCAAGGATAAAAGAGGGTGAAATCAGGATATTGATGGTTGGTGCAACACCTATCTTTGTAGTACATAAAAAACCGGCAGAAGGAGCAGATGCATTTTCAGCAACATTATTTTCAGGTGCTAAATATACTTATGACAAACCGGAGAAATGGAGTGATTTGGTAGATTATTTTCTTGCAAAACTTCCCGATGTACTTAAAAGATTAGGCGGACATGAAGCTCCTCTTATCTGGACAGCAGATTTTATGTTGGATTGGGACGAAAACGGGAATGACACATACGTATTGGGAGAAATAAATAATTCTTGTGTCGGCTTTACAAGTCATCTCGACCAAGGTATTCAAGATAAAATAGCAGATAGAATAGTAGAAGTAGTAAAACTAAAAACAAAATAATTGTTTTACTCTGAAAATCGAGAACTTGTGAAATAGCTAACTTTGCTTCCGAGAAGAAAAAGTCTAGGGAAGGGTTGGGGATGGGCTGGACAGTTCTGCAACACTTGCCCCTTAATCCCCTAAAGGGGAAATCCACACGCAATTTCAAGGCATTGATAAAGTGTAGGTTGATGCACCTCCTTTAGGAGGCTGGGAGGCGAGTATAGCAAAAGCAAACTAGCACTGTCCAGCCCTGAAGGTCGGGGATGGGTTCTAAAAATGGTTCTGAAAAAGTTGTTCAAGTGCGCCTATATTTAAGTATAAAACAGTAGATACTTGAGTAATTGTAAAATTTTCAGATCTAAATCTAATATTTAATTAAAAGGGGTTGCAAGAAGTAAGCCCTTTTTTAGTATTTTTGCTATAATATATTAAAACTATATCTATGGCACGGAATAAAAAAAGAAAGAAAAAGACTAAGGTCGTAAATATGACTCCGAGATTTTCACCCGAAAAATATATCAAGGAAGCTGCAAGGAAACTACCTGTAAAAAAGACACTGGTTAGTGAGAAAATATTTGAAGTTGGATTGGGACAGGTTGTTGTCGTAAGAGAAAGACCGAATGGAGACTTGGTTGTTGGTGTTTATATGGTTGATGTGTTTGCTTGTGGAGTGAAAGATAGCTTTTTTAATATATTCGATGAGGAAGAACTAAATATTCTCATTGATAGAGTTGAAAAAAGTGGTGAAAAATTAACAGAATTTGATTCCAATTATACATTTAATCTTATATATGGGGCTGTAGAATACGCTGAAGATTGCGGTATTGAACCAGATAATAGTTTCGATTTGACATCTTATATACTAGATGATATCGATGATATTGAATATGTGGATATTGAATTTGGAAAAGACGGACGGCCTTTGTATATACAGGGAATCAATGATAATCCGGCAATGATTTTAGCAGCAATGGAAAAAAATCTTGGTTCCGGTAATTATGAGTTCATAACTGAAGCAGATATGTTTGACGATGGTTTTAACGAAGAAGATATCGATGATTTAATAGATAGTTTGTCTGAAGATCGGAAAAACAATTATTTATTATATGTATATTATACGAGTCCTATATATGAGTATGTAGGAGGAATTATTGAGAAACTCAAAAAACAATGGGATCAGGACAACGAATTATTGATTAATAATATTATGATATATTTAGACGAAACAATGAATGATGAAGATAAAGAGGCATTTTTTGACTCGGAAGAAAAAGTACGTGAGATTAGTAAAAACATTGTAGAAAGTTTATTATTCACATACGGAATTGATTTTTTAGCTGAGCCCCAATTTATAAGTTGTTTTCAAGATGATGAGGATAAGGATATATATGATTATATTAACACCATATTATTTTTAACTTCCGGTAAAAAGAAAATCAATGATTTATTCAGCCTTTTAGCTGAAATGATTCATACTTGGAATACTGTCGATCCAAAAAACAAAATAGGTTCCCCTAAAAACCCATATGATTTTTATGTAAACTATCAATCAGGAAAATTTGATGATTATTTTTTGACTGATGAAATGATTTATCTTGTTGATATGATTTCACAGTATGAAGAAACAGTAAAGAAAATTGATAAAAATCAGATTGGTGAAATTACAATTGTAGAGTAAATATCAAGTATGAAAAATAAATATTACTTACTCTTATCGATTTTCGCTATTTTTTTTCTCGTTCCAAACAAAAGTTTTTCTCAAGACAGAAAAACCAAAAGACTTGTTCGTAAAATTGAAAAAAAGCTGAAAAAATGGGATAACTATTTTCTCAAATGGAGTAATCTAGGTCAAATCAGCATCGATTCGGTATCTGTACTGACAGACAATAAGGAAATTCAACTCTTCTTTAGTGATGCCCTGTCCTATGTGCCTATAAGAGAAAAAATAGTAAATGATGCAAAAAAATCCTTAAAGAAAAGATTTGGTTTTTGGCTAAGAAAATACACAATAGAAATCTTTTCAAATGGGAAGAATATTAAAGATTATATCCCTAATTTATATAGAAAAAATACTAAAATTGACTCGAGTAGATTTACTGGGTTTTGCATTAATTCAAAACCTATAATTTCTAAAAAATATTTATTAAAACCCGAAAAAGGATTATTGAATAGAAATTTGGCAATATGGCATAGTCACGGAAAGTACTATGAAGCAAAACTCGATAGATGGGAATGGCAAAGAGCTAGATTGCACTCCACGGTTGAGGATATTTTCCCGATGACTTTTGTATTGGATTATATAGAGCCGATGTTGGAAAATGCAGGTGCCAATGTATTTATCCCGAGAGAAAGGGATATCAATCCCAATGAGGTAATAGTTGATAATGATCGTAGTTTAGGCAATTCCAATATCACTATTTCCAATGCTTATATAGATACATTGTCTTCGGGTTTCAAATGGAAAGATACGCTTTTTAATTCTGAAAATCCTTTTGAAATGGGAACTTACTTGAGTTTAAAACCAAAAGAAAACAATCCGGTGAAAGTAAAGTATCTCCCTGAAATTCCTCAAAATGGAGAATATGCTGTATATATAAGCTATGGCAAAAGTGCAGCAGAGAGCGTCAATTGTAGAGTCAATTATAAGGGTGGTACAGCAGAGTTTACCATTAATCAGTCTCAAGGTTTTGGAACATGGATTTATCTTGGTAAGTTTTATTTCAAAAAAGGTCTAGATAAAAATGCGGCTTCAATTGTCCTTAGTTCAGATGAACAATTTACGATAGATGCCGTGAAAATCGGAGGTGGTTTTGGCAATGTCGCCAGAAGACCCTCTAGTGAAATCGCTCCCAAGTCTTGGTCTTTGAAAGGGGCTAAAAAGGATTTTCAAAACGATAAAAAACAAAAGGGAATTAATCCTGAAGACTATAGCTGGAAGACAAGCGGTTTACCCAGATATCTTGAAGCAGCAAGATATTATTTGCAATATTGCGGTATGCCTGATTCTATAGTTTACAGCCTTTCAAAAGGCAAAAATGACTATAATGATGATTATAAATCAAGAGGAGAATGGGTAAACTACCTTATGGGTAATCCAAATGGACCGACAGACCACAATGATATAGATGGACTTGGCATACCAATCGATATGGCTTTGGCTTTTCACACTGATGCAGGGGTAGCCCCCGGTGATTCTATCATCGGGACATTGGCAATATACAATTCCGAAGTTCCCGATACAGTTTTCCCTTTGAAGCAATCAAAAATGGTGAACAGGGATTTGGTAGATATTGTTCAAACACAAATAGTCGATGATATCAGAGCTTTGAGCTGTAGTAACTGGAATAGAAGAGGAATTTGGAATAAACCATATTCAGAGGCATGGAGAGCAAATACTCCGATGATGCTTTTGGAATTGATGTCACACCAAAATCTCGCAGATATGCATTTGGGATTGGATCACAGATTCAAATTTGTCGTTAGCAGAGCTATATACAAGGGAATATTGAAGTTTTTAGCTTACCAAAATCATTTTGAATATATAGTACAACCTTTGCCTGTGGATCATTTTTCAATGGAGTTATTAGAAGATAAAAAAATAAGATTATCTTGGTCTCCTGTCATCGATCCTTTGGAGAAAACCGCAAACCCTATCGCTTATAAAGTATATATGAGAAAAGAAAATGAGGGCTTTAATCAAGGAGTTTTGGTGAAAGGCACTTTTATTGATATAGAACTCGGTGATTATGACAAGATATACAGCTTTAAAGTTGCTGCGATTAATCAGGGTGGCAAAAGTTTCCCCAGCGAGATTTTATCGGTAGGAATAAAGAAGAAGTCTAAATTTGCATTGGTAGTAAATGCATTTGATAGAGTGAATGCTCCGGATATAATAGATGACAATAATATATCCGGTATAGCATATTGGAAAGATATGGGTGTTCCATACAAACACGAAATAGGTTTGACAGGAGAGCCTTATGAATTTGACAGGCATATTGCATGGTCTGATGATGATAGTCCCGGTTGGGGAGCTAGTTATGCTGATTGGGAAGGCAAAGAGATAGCAGGAAATAGTTTTGATTTTCCATATATTCATGGAAAAGCTATTTTGAAAGCAGGTTACTCTTTTTTAAGCACAAGCGATGAATCTTTTATTTCCAAAAATTTTAATCCTCAAAAGTATAGCTTTATTGACCTGATTTTGGGAGAAGAAAAAACAATAGAAACCGGGGGCAAAAAGAAATTCACCATTTTCACTGATGAAATGATGAGTAAAATTCAAGATATTACGGAGGGAAGAGTAAATATTTTCCTTTCAGGTGCCTATCTCGGCACAGATTTGCTTGGAAATAAAAAAGCAGGATTATTTGCAAATAACATTTTGCACTATAAGTGGAGAACAAACCATGCTTCAAAATCAGGTAAAGTCTATAGTACCGATTATGCTAAAACGTACATTAAAGGCGATTGGAAATTTAATACAAGCATTGATAATCATATTTACATGGTTGAAGCACCTGATGGTATTGAACCGGTCGGAGCTAATGCTCTAACAGCATTTCGTTATAAAGATACGGATATAAGCGCAGGGATTTTATACAGGGGTAATTATAAAATCGTAGCTTTAGGGTTTCCTTTTGAAACTATATATAGTCAAAAACAAAGAGCTTTTTTAATGAAACAAATCATTGATTTTTTCGAGGATGAAAACTCGTATTAAACCAAATAGGCGTATTTCAAAATTTTGAAAATGAACTAATTTATGAAATAATTGTTTATTTTAGAGACAATATTTACTATTTATTAAAACGAAAAATTAAAATTATGGGATGGTTAAAAAAATTATTTTTTGGTGCTAAATCAGTTGCTAAATCAGCTACGGATCATGTTGCAGATATGGGAGATACTATTGTAGATAAAACAAAAGATGCATTTGATGACGTTGCAGATGTTGCCGGTGACGTTTTTGAAAAAGGGAAAGATTTGACAGGAGATGTATTAGATAAAG
Source organism: Saprospiraceae bacterium (assembly GCA_027008645.1). Taxonomy (GTDB): domain Bacteria; phylum Bacteroidota; class Bacteroidia; order Chitinophagales; family Saprospiraceae; genus JADJGA01. The sequence goes on along the minus strand of JALVEE010000030.1, from coordinate 5,902 downwards.
CTAAGGACTTAGGAGCAGATGCAATCGAAAAATCAAAAGAAGTAATCGAAGATGTCACAGAAGTAGCGGGAAATGTCGTTGATAAAGGGATGGATGTCACAAAGAACTTGGTTGAAAAAGCAGAAGATATTGGAGAAACTGTTTTAGACAAAGCAAAGGATGCATTTGATGATGCTTCGGAAGTAGCGAAAGACGTGATGGAAAAAGGAAAAGAAGTGGTAACAGATGTAGTTGACAAAGGTGCTGAATTAAAAGATGAAATAGTTGAGAAAGGAAAAGAAGGAATGGACAAAGTTGTTGATACTGCAAAAGATGCCGCGGATAAAGGAAAGGAAGTAGTCGGTGATGTCGTGGAGAAAGCAGGAGACGTAAAAGATACTGTCGTCGAAAAATCAAAAGAGGGAGTAGAGGCTGTAAAAGATGTGGCAGGAGACGTAATCGAAAAAGGACAGGATCTAGCTTCAAAGACTATGGATAAAGCCAAAGACATAGTCAAAGATGATGCTGACGCATAGTGGAATATCGAAATAGCCCGCTGCAATAGCGGGCTTAATGTAATAAATTCCCGCTATGAAATTGTATAAACGTAAATAACTCCCCACCACTTAGAACGCTTGGATTTTGTTGAACATTATCAATCCCTTGGACAGATATTCCCTATCGATTATATTGAATACCCAATCTTTTCATTCATCACTAAAACCAAGTCGTTTTAATTCATTCTTTTGGTTATCAGGAACTTCCACATCAATATAATCACCTGTTCTAAGGCAATTTCCACATCCTATAAAAGGTTCTTGCTCTACAAAACCCAAGTGATATGAAATAATTTCAAAGCCTTTTACATCCAAAGTATCTCTAATTCTTGAACTCCAATTTTCAGGATTTTCGTTACTTTTTATATCAAATGTTGTTGAGCATGCCAGCATCGCCCACATTCTTAAGTAGGGAGGTTTCGGGTGTTTATTAACTTCATAATCTGATTTATTACAAGATATAAAAGCTAAAAAAGCAATAATCAAAAATAAGGTTTTTTTCATACTAATTTATTTAACTCTGATAAAAGTATAATTATAACAATCAGCGCAACCTTCATCCATATATAAAGAATCTGATGTCAGAAATTCATACTCGAATTTATGTGTGTAAAAACTGTAAATTGGCGTATCCATTTTTTCAAATTGAATATAATCTTTTCCCGCTTCTGTACTTAATTCATAAGTTCCATTTACTAAAAACTTATCTTCATTATCTGTCCATTTACAATTGGTATCATCTACAAAATACAAATATTTATAATGTGGGGTATAACCATTTCCGTGAAGCCCTCCCGAAACATTATCAATTTTCCATTTACCAATCAAATCGATGTTATCATTTTCTTTATTACATGCTATAAATCCACCAAGAAAGATCACTAATACCAATATTCTTTTCATGTTTTTAAATGTTTTGTTAATAAATGCCCGGATAAAAGCCGACTCTACTTAATAGACGTTAAAAATATAAAAATCGTTGGCGAAAGAGTAGTATTTTTAAATCGCCAAGGGATTTACCTAAACAAGGTTCATAGTTGGGGTATATTTTATCAAGAGGTAAAACTCTTTGAGTTGAAGGTTTTTAACCTCTCAACGATACAGCACGCTAACATGTTTTCCACTTGTAAAAGCAGTGCTGGTTCATAATTTAACCCAACTACCTTTTTATAATACTTTTGATTTCTATTTGTTTATATGGATTATCACCATTGTGTCCTAATTGACCTGTAAGTTTATATTCTACATAAACTTTTAGGCTATCAATCAAAAATTCAGAATCTAATTGTTCTTTGGGTTCATAATTATTTTCTTTAATTCTAATTTGCCAACCACAACCGTCAACTGCCTGAGAACCGTCATTAATAACAATTCCTTCTTCCTGTTTATACATTTCTTTTTCTTCCTCACATTTAGTACAAGAAGTTGTCATTGTCAGTAAAGATATTAACACTAAAATCAAAATTTGCAATATTAAATTATTATTTTTCATGCTACGATTATTTGCATTTATTAAAATAAACAGAATCAATTAAAAAATGGATGTGTTTTCCTGCCGACACTATATAAGACGTAATAATCACAAAAATCGCTAGTTACAACAAAAAAAATTATTCTATCAATCTATTATCCCAATCATAATAGTGCTGTAAAAAATCCCGGGGAATATCATCTCCTTTAAATACAAACCCATTAGATGCTTTTTCATATAACAAACCCATATTTCCCGGTTTATCCATTTCCGCCCACTTATCTTTATATCCCGGCAAACCTCTGTATTTAAAATTATATCTTAAATAACTTAATCTCGGCCCAATACCAAAATCCTCCGGACCAATATCTTCCAATTCCTTATCTATTATATATTTATTTCTATGTCTTGACAATGCTCTCAATACCGTATCGGTAGTTTGGGAGGCATTTTTCATATACATATCCGGCAATGACAACAAACTACCTATTCCCTTTTTATGTTTATAAGTAAATATTCCTGTTCCAAATGACATTAAGAGCAATTTTTCATTTCCCAGAATCCATTTTAGCTTATAATATGATACCGTTGCCATCATAAACAATCTGAACGCAGGATTATTCTCCATACTCACACCACCATCAATAAAAAATGAAGACAGGGCTTTTTTTGAGGTTTTTTGTCTTATCTGCAATTCTTTTGGAGGAAAATATATAGGGGCTGCAGTAGAAGCTCTAACTAAATCTTTCAGATATTGATCCCTATTAGGAAATGCATCCTGATAATCTGATGGAGCATTGTAAAACTTTGATTCGGGATTATTATTAAATGTCCAGATATTATTGGATTTAGTATTTTTCGTGAAAATTGCCAAGAGATTCATTATCTCTTTATCTCTCAATTGTTTATCCTCAAGTACTTCTTTCAGTTGTTTTTCGATTGGTCCTGATCTATAAAAAGGTAAAAAACCAAAAGAATACCATTTTTTTGATTTCCATCCAAACACTTTTTTACTCAAAGTCATATAAAGAGCTTTGATTTTCTCTACACTATATCCCAAACTCAATAGAACTGCTATAATGCTTCCTGTACTTGTACCGCCGATATAATCAAAATATTGGTTTAACCTAAAATTATCCTGTTCATCATCCGGTAAAAAAGCCGTCAATTTCGCTTCCAATTTCTCCAACATTGCAATAGTAACAATTCCTTTTGTACCACCGCCATCAAGGCTCAATATTCGCTTTGGCAGATTATCATTAATTCTGTCCGTTAAGTTGTTTATTTTTATCTTTTGCATTCTCGATAATTTTTACCTTTTAATAAAGATAAAAAGAAATATTTATTCATTTATGAAAACAAATATATTTTTGTAATTTATTGAACACCTCCCAAAGGGACAGGTATCGGCGTTCATTTCACCTCATTCGTTTACCCCGCATTTCATATGGGGCTATTTACATTAAACCACTCCCAAAGGGACAGGTTTCGTGGTTTTGCCCTCTATCGTATGTTCCAAATGAAATAAACATTGACAGTTCAGACAAATTCCGTGTTTTTATTTACTATCCGCAATTTTTATTGTCAAGAGGGAATCAAAATATCCCGCTGGACAGCGGGATAAATATGAATAGCCGCCGGTGAAACCGGTGGTAAACAAGCAAGAGGGGTACAACTCCGGTAGGAGTTGAATGTAACATTCAGCTTGAAACAAAAAGAATTCAATTATTTATTGAACACCTTTCGTCGTTCATTTCCCCTCTCACTTTTACCCCGCATTGCATGCGGGGCTACTCATATTAAACCACTCCCGTGGTTTTGCCCTCTATCGTGCTCTCCAAATAAAATATGCGATAACAATTCAAACAAATCCCCTGTTTTTTTCTGCAATTTTTATTATCAAGAGGAAATCAAAATATCCCGCTGGACAGCGGGATAAATATGAATAGCCACCGGTGAAACCGGTGGTATCCAAGCGAGAGGGTACAACTCCGAATGGAGTTGAATGTAATACATCAATCAGCCTTATTTGTTAATTCATTTATTACTTTTCTAATTTTATTCGCAAAAAACAAATATGGGTCATCATTAAATTCGCTCGGATTTGAAGCAGAAATCATACGGTTATATTTGACAAAGTTATATTTTTTCAATTCATCTTCCTTCAACTCATAATTTTCTATTTTTACTTCTTTATAATTTGTTGGTTTAATCAATAGTGGTATGTGTCTAAATTTAGCTTCTTCTGACCTTTTCAATGCAATGGGAAGTTCATTTTCTAGTATAAAATCTGAATTTGCCCATAAAGGAGAAATTAAAGAAATAATAATATCGGCATTTTTAAATTTCTTTTCCAATTCCGGTCTAAAAAGTTTTCCCGGAGTTAAATCATTATCATAAAAAATATCTATTTTTTTGGATCGAACCATCTGCCCTAAATGCAATAACAATTTATGTAACTCATCTCTTTCTTTACGGTCATAAGATATCACCACCCTCAATTTCCTTCCAAAATCAATACTGCTATAATCATTAAAATCACGTAATGGGATTTCTTTTCCGCTTACTTTTGTTGTTTTTAATAATTTATTATCACCATCCTTTTTATCTACAAATTTGCTTGAAACTATTTTGTATCGACCTTTCATCTTTTCTTCATTAAGTTCTTTTACCGATACAAAATTTTCGCCATCCATACTGATATACATATCACCGGGGATATCCGTCTCAAAACTTACAAAATTTTCGAGATTAAAAGCTTTTATATCATAATTCTCTTGCTCCATATAATCTTTAAATATTTCAGATAAATCTTCATTATGATATGCATTTAACACCACAGCAAAAAAGAAATTTCTAAATTTTTCACTTACATTATTGCCTGTATCTTTATTATCTTTGTGTATTAAATAAAAAGAAAATTGATTGGTCAACAAATTCAATTTAATTAAAACCTTATATTGCAGATTGAAGGTAAAATACATAGCATTGCGCCAAAATCTTTTTTTATCAGGTCTTTTACCGAAAAATGTAATTATTTGGCTCATCATGCCAAAAGGAATAAAATTTTCAAATCTTATATAAAACAATGCTTCTCCCATCCCAAATTCCAGCAATTCATAATCATCATCATTTTTATAAATAGGCAAATAATTTGGAATAATGTATTCTTCCGGATATTTTGCTTTTTTATCCGGTTTATGAGCAAGTATCAAATTCATTTCTTCAAACAAAGCCATTAGATTTTTATCAATTTTTAGATCTTTAAATTCCTCATATTTTATAATGCCATTATTGACATGTTTTTTTAAAAATTTATCTCTTAACACATTTAATACCTTTTCAGGAGCAAACCATACCTTTTCTTGTATATTTCTTTTATTTGGGAAATATAGGATAAAACCCGTGCGATGCAGATTAACTAAATCTTCCCTTAATTGCTTATCTTTTGTTTTAGTTCCTAATCGATAAAAGAACAATTCTTTATACTTATGAATATCACCCTTAATTCTTGGAATATCAACATGCAGCTTATCAGATTCATTATCCTTTAGGTTTTTAAAATAATTAACTAAATTGTAAATTGATGAAAACGTAGTTGACCTAATGGCTAAAATGGTTTTATCAAGTAACGATTTAAAAAAGTCAAATCTAAACTTGTATTTATCATTATCCTCTTCGGACTGTGGATCAAGCATTAATCCAACACTATCTATAATATGGTAGTCATCAAATTCTTTGTTTGTCAGTCCAATAAATTTCCTGCCGGTTTCATCTATTCTACTTTGAGTTAAGATAGTACGTTTTTTAATAGAGCCATCATCTACTCCTTCTATATATTTTATTTGTTCCAACCAAAAAGCAGGAGGATAATTTAATATATCTTTGGGGGGTT
>JALVEE010000029.1 GCA_027008645.1 Saprospiraceae bacterium | reverse complement strand
GATTGTTGTCAACATATAAAGTTAAGTCAATAGGATGGTCAAGATTGTAGGTGATGTCTTCCCAACTATTTCCATTATCTCCGGAGCGTAAAATTCTGTCTTGCTCATCAATAAAAATGTCACCATCAATATTGGATTCGATAGAATTACTAAAAATGTTATCTTTAAGTTTAATTAATTCTCCATTTTCATATTTGAATAATGAAGCCCCAAAACTATCATAACCATCACAAACAATTAATATATCTCCATTTTTTGCAATATGAAAAGCAAAAATATTAATATAAGAATCAAGCATTCGAGACCAGGAAACCCCATCATCTTTTGATAAATATGTGTCTAAAATATCATAAGAATAAATAGTGCCATCCGGATGGAAAAACCATTTTGCACTTAAAGGAATTAAATCTTGTGTCATAAATGTATTCCAATTTTCTCCATAATCATCAGATATATACAAATTTCTTAATCCATATAGATAAATCTTCCCCGCCGGATTAACGTGAATACCTTCAAAATAAACATTTGTATTTTTCTCAGGAGTAATATCTGACCATGTTGTGCTATAATCGGTTGATATATATAGCCTCCCGTTCGAAGAATAACCATAAATATTCCCATTTTGGTCATATTCAATTTGGTGAAGATATTCGTTTTTATCAGGCAAACTCAATGTATCCCAAGTTTGACAATCATCAAAAGAAATCAACTGTTTATTGTTTGCAATGTTAACAAACATTACACCATTTTTATCTTTTGATATCTCATTTATTAGTGGCTGCTTTATTCCTGTACTAATACTTTGAAAATTTTCAAAATTAACATCTGTTAATCCAAGTTCAAAAGTCAAATTTCTTCCCCAATATTTAGGCAATACAAATATTTCTTCGGCATTTATAAATACAAGAGATGAAATTCCCATTGAGCAAAAGTTTTCTGCATTATTTATTTTACTCCAAGTATTACCTGAATCAATTGACTTAAAAATTCCTTTTCTACAATCACAAAATAAGTCGCCGGCAGGAGATATTGTTAAATAATAAATACTATTATCCTGTGCTTCAATTTGCAATTTAGTCCAAGTCAAGCCATCATCATCAGAAAAATATCCTTCATTCCAACCATAAATGAATAATCTATTTTCTATACTATCGTATAAAATACCTTCAGCCCAAGGCATATCTGTTGGAAATGCTTTTTTTTCATAAACTGTTCCTTCATCGTTGAAAATATACACAACCTGTCCATGGTTCTCATCTTCTGAAATCACATAGTTCTTATCCTTACCATTAGCACAAATTTGAGAATTAAAAGATGGAGTAATATTTATAGAACGAAATGATGCTCCATTATTGGTAGATCTGTATATTTTTGAACTGCCTACAATATAAATATCACCCTTAGGGTTTACGGAAATATCATTAAATTCATATTCGTATTCATTTAAATTTATTTTTTTCCATCTATTATAATGAGGTCTCAAGACAAAAACATCTCTACTCGTAAGTAGATATAATGAACTATCCGGTGCATTGACAAGCTTTTTTCCCGAAATATACGGTTCTACGAAACCCTCGTCAAAACTTTCCCAAGTTTGACAATTATCAATAGACCTGAAAACATGATGTTTACCTTTAACAGCAATATAATAATTACCAAATAAGTCAATTCCTATTTGATTTATCTCTACTCCATTGGGACCATCTAAAGAATTCCAAAAATCTTGGCTAAAATTGAAATTTAAAATAGAAAGGAATACAAGCGTAAAAAGGGATATTTTTTTCATTATTACAAGTTTTAGTATGACAAGATAACTTAACCCGTATTATTAGCCGGATTCTGTTTTCCATTAAATTGCAGTAAAACAATTTATCAAAATATCTATGATAGAATAAAAAAAACTTTCACAAATATAACGAAAATTTGTTAAAAATGTGATTAATAGCTGTACAATATTGATAATTAATACGTTTATATTATATTAGTACTTCGTTATTTCTATTATTTAATAAAATTCATTAAGATGAAACAATTTTACCTGTTTTTTACTTTAGTTATTCTATTATTTATTAACTTTCCTGCTGATTGCTATTCTCAGCGTTGGATTAATAGTTATAGTGATTTTAACGGTATTTCTACATTTAAAGAAATTAAATTTATTGATGGTTATATTTACGGACTGGTAAATGAAAATATTACACAACGTGATGGAGCCGAAAAAGCTTATTTAGTAAAAATTGATAGAAATGGAAATATTATATGGTCTAAATCAATAATTGAGGGAACCGGGTTGATTTTGGAATATTACAATAATTCTTTATACATTGGAGGTTTTACCAAAGGAGATTATAAATTTTACGGTAAAATTGTCAGATGTAGCCTTGAAGGTAATATAAAATGGGAAAAATCATTTGATGAAGGATTTATTTCAATAATCAATCCTACACTTGAAGGAATTTATATAGGCGGAAACTCTGATCAGGTAGGTGCCAAATCCAAGTCATATATAGCATATATAGATTTCAATGGCAATTTGCTTTGGGAGAAGAAATATCAAATTTCATCCAATAGTAGTGTAATATCAATTTATGTTAATCAAGATGAGTTGATTTTGGTTTCAGATGCTTCAACTGTAGGTGCAGGTTTTGAAGGAATATATGTTTATGGTATAAAACCTGTAGATGGTGATATTTTATGGTGGAATTCTGAAGATTTAGGATATTTTGAAAATTATTTGAGGTATAAGTTACCAAGAGAATTTAATTCACAAAGAGATGAGAATGGTAATATTGTTATTGTGTATCCTGCAAATTCTTATGGTAAAAGTGCGATTTTGAAATATAATTCATCGGGTTCTCTACTTTCTAAAATTTATAGCTACAATATAGATGAGGGAAGTCATCCTCATCATTTGAAAATACTTGAAAATGGAGATTATTTAATTGCAGGTACATATCAAAATAAAAACCATGAATTTTATTGCAATGTTGAAAGGAGAAATAATGATGGCAGTATTGTTTGGCAAAAGATATTTGATGATGGTGTGCTTTTTACTCTTGATGTAGATGCAGATACATTATATTTTGCAGGAACGAATTCAAATGTATATAAACCGGATTCAGTTTCAAAACCATTGCTTGGAAAGATGACAATAGATGGCAAATTATTTAATAGTACATTAAATTTTTCTGCTCGTATTGATAAAGATGGAGACTGTATAGATGATGGCAATACCGAATCAGCAAAGAATTTAAGTGTAAAAGTTGATGGTAAATCATATTTTACGGATGAAAATGGATTTTTGGAAGTAGATTTGCCTATTGGCACTCATGATATACATTGTAAAATAGATGATAATCTTCAATTTTGTTCAGAACAGAATGCATTCGATATCACTTATGAAGGAGAAGTTGTTAATATCAGGTATTTACTCAAATATAAAGACTGTCAGGATATAAGTGTCGATATAAATCAAGGAGAATTGATAAGATGCGAAACAAACAAAATTTATATAGAGTGTAGAAATAATAGCAATATCAAAATTGATAATCCCAAGGTAATATTAAAATATAATAAGGATTTAAGTACGGTGAGTTCGTCATACGGGTTTGAATCTATTGATAATCAATTAATATTCGATTTGAATTCTCTTGATGGAAAGGAATCAAAAATGATTGAAATAGATTTTTATGTCCCATGTGATCTTGATTTGTTTTCTGTCAATTGTTTTGAAGTTGAAGTATTTCCAAAGCTGAGTTGTAATGATGATATAAATAACTATACCGGATCTAACCTTGAATTGATTTCCAATTGTAATGGAGGTAATTTGAATATTGATATCATAAATAATGGAGCAGATATGGTAGAGCAAACCAACTATTCCATATTTAATAATGGTTTTGAATTTGAATCTGGGTCAATATTATTAAAACATAATGAATCTGTAAATTACCAGTATGCGCCTATGGGAAATACTATTTCTCTAATCGCAGAAGAAAGTAAAGAAAACCCGTTAAATTCCAAAGAAGTAATTTCAATTGAAGGCTGCGGTAGTCAATCAAATGGTAATTTTTCAAAGGGATTTAAAAGAATGTTTGTTGGTTCAAATACAGATCCATGGAGATCTTCAAGTTGTATGGAAATCAGGGATTTTAGTTCAAAAAACAGAATATTTGAAATCCCAAGAGGGCTGGGATACTATCATGTATTTGGAACTGATGAAGAGCAGTTTGAATTTGCTTTAATGTTTAAAAATGAATCCGAATATCCTTTAACAGATTTTACAATAGAAATTGTGCCGGATAGTTATTTTGATCCTAATAGTTTCAAAAAAACAATGAGTTCTCATCAATTAATTGATCCGATACTTAAGGAAAATACTATTATTTTAAAAAATGGAAGTGAAAAAATTGATGTTGGAGAAAATTTGTATTTTAGATTTAAAATAAACAAAAAAGAGGAAGCTGACAACATAAACTTTTGCTCAATAAATGCCACAATAAAATCTAATGGTAATAATTATATCCTATCACCCGGTTTTTACAATTTAAAAGATTCATTGATTATAGATACGATATCTCCTTTTACTATTATTGATAATGGTTATCTTTTTGGTAAAGGGAATAGTCATGATTTTATGGAAGATGTATTCCTATCTGCAGATGGATCAAGTTTTCTCGCTTATAATGCGTATGAGTTTGGTAGTCCGCAGCAATTTGTTCTTAATAAAACCAATGGAAATCAAAAATTATTGTGGCAAAAAAGTTATGTATTTAAAGAAGGGAATTACTATTTCAGCAGTTTATTGGGAGGTAAAAATGGTGAACTGTTTTTTGTAGGTACTCTTGGTCCAAATAACCCGGAGAATTATGGTGGATTTAAATATTTACCGTTTATTTTAGCAGTAAATAATGAAGGGAAGGAATTATGGAGACAGGTTTATGCCCCGTTTGACAGTTATTATAGATATTCAGAATTTAATAATGGTATTATTTTGAGTAATGGAAATCTATTATTAACCGGTGCATCCTACAATTATAAAAAATACGAAAATTTTGTGGTTGAACTAAATCCATCCGGTCAAATTCTTAAACAAGAAAAATTATTATTTGATTCATTTTATGAGACTACGGCAGCTACCAGAATATTACCCGGGAAATCGGGAGAATACTATTTTTACTTTATGAATTCAGATAAAAATATTGAAATTATTAAAACAAATACCGATTTCAATCAATTGAAATATGCTTTGTATGATACAAAAAGGGAAGGTATCTATAGAATGAATCTTAGTTATAATAATGAAAAGGATCAAATTATAATGGCATGTGATGGATATAGAATTGAAGAAAACGAAACCGGATTTGACATTTTACCATTTGGAAGAATAATAAGGTATGATTCAGACCTCAATTACCTTGATGAGAATGAATTTTTTGAGGATGCATATATTTTTGAATTTAATGATGTAAAAGCTAAGGGTGATGATATTTATATTTCAGGGAGTTGGTATCCTTCA
>JALVEE010000028.1 GCA_027008645.1 Saprospiraceae bacterium | reverse complement strand
AATAAATTAATTCCTAAAAACGGAGTTTATGCCGCAATTGCACATATAGAAGATAAGCGATACAATGGGATGGTGTATATCGGAATCAAGCATTTTGGCGACAACAAAAAAGAAAGGGTAATCGAAATAAATATCTTCGATTTTAATGAAAATATATACGGGCAAACAATTGAAATAGAAATCATAGATTTCATACGTCCGGGAATAAAATTCACAAGTGAAGAGCAGATTATAACTCAATTGAATGAGGATAAAGAAAATGTCAAATTGGCTTTGGAACACTATTCTCCAATAATTGAAAAGAAAAAAGATATTGCGTTAGTTATCCTGAATTATAACGGTATAAAATACTTAGAAAAATTTCTGAATACATTATTGCACAATACAGACTTGGGAGTAAGATATATCATTGCTGACAATGCATCTACCGATGATTCTGTCAAATATATCAGAAGTAATTTTCCTGAGATTGAGGTCTATGAAATGGAAAGTAATTACGGCTTTTCGGAAGGATATAATAGAGCGATTAAATCACTAAAAGACCTCGAGTATATTGTCTTCTTGAATTCAGATGTGGAAGTGACCGAACATTGGTTAGAACCGGTTATTGATACAATGCAAAAGGATAAAACCATCGCAATTGCACAGCCAAAAATACTAGCTTACAATGCTAAAGATTATTTTGAATATGCCGGAGCCGCCGGTGGTTATGTAGATTCATTAGCCTATCCTTTTTGCAGAGGCAGGATTTTTGATACTATTGAAAAAGATGAAGGACAATACGATGACACAAGGGAAGTCTTTTGGGCTAGTGGTGCTGCAATGGTTATGCGCAAAGAAGTTTTTGATAATTTCAAGGGATTTGATCCTGATTTTTTTGCTCATCAAGAGGAAATTGATTTGGCATGGAGAGTAAAAAGAGCAGGATACAAGGTAATGGCTGTAAGTGAGACAGCTGTTTACCACGTAGGAGGAGGAACTTTATCTTATGTAAATCCGATGAAAACATATCTCAATTTCAGGAACAATATGGTCATGATTTTGAAGAATGACTCATTTTTGAATGTGCTTTGGAAATTTCCTGCAAGACTTATTTTGGATGGAATAGCAGGAGCAAAATTTCTTACTGAGAAGAAATTCTCTTCTGTTTTTGCGATTATCAAAGCTCATTTTTATGTTTATTTCAATATATTCAAAATCATCAAAAAACGCAATCAATACAATAAACTGATAAAGAAATACAAGATTGGTGAACCCCGAAAAACCGGAATATTTTCAGGTTTGATTATAAAGGAATATTATTTGTCAAAAAAACAAAAATTCAAGGAATTGGACATCAAATAATGACCACATGAAGAAAAAATCTTACGAAATATTATTTGAGGATGATGAAATAATAGTAGTCAACAAAGCTCCCGGAATATACACTATCGAACCACGTCACAAGACCGATGATACGGTACTATATGATGAAATAAAAAAATCTTTGGATGAATTGTTTATTGTGCACAGGCTCGACAAGGACACAAGCGGTATAATTATTTTTGCCAAAACTGCAAAAAGTCACAAGATACTTTCGGAACAGTTTCAGGACAATAAAATAGAAAAGACCTATTACGCATTTGTAGATGGCAATTTGGATTTAGACGATGATGTGTATCTCATAGATATACCTATTTTGGTCACTCCCGGAAGATACAAAGTGCAAATCAGTGATAGGGGTAAACCGTCACAGACAAAAATACGCGTTGTGGAAAGCTATAGAAACTATACTCTCATCGAAGCAAAACTAATCACCGGCAGAACTCACCAAATAAGAGCTCATATGCAATATCTAGGCTACCCCTTGATAGTGGATAAGCTATATGGCCACAAAAAAGAATTGTATCTCTCCGAAATAAAAAGAAAATACAAACACAAGGGTGAATCCCCTGAAAGACCTTTGATAAAAAGACAAACCCTGCATTCGAGGACACTCGCATTTTACCATCCTGCAACAAATGAAAAAATGCATTTTGAAGCTCCACTACCAAAAGACCTAAAAGCCCTAAGAAATCAATTGAGAAAGAATAGTTGAGGTGATAGCAAGGAGGAAAAATACAAAGAAATCATTTCACCTCTATTACTTTATATGTAATAAAATTTGTTGAGAAATAACCATATCCTCCATCAACATTTGTCGGGTAAGAAACAGGTTCGCTTATAAATGAGGAAATTAAGTTACCTGCTCTTTCTTCCGCTTCGAGATAATTGTAATACCCCTCAGAAATACTTGAAACCGTTACTATTAAAATATCACCTTTTGAAAAATAACCATTTGCTACTTTAATCTTTTCTTGTATTATATTATCATCAAATCTGTTTTCATCAATAAGATATAATTTATCATTTTTAAAAAAATCAGCAATGGATGATATTGAGGTTATCAAACTTGTATCTTCTAATATATTCAAATACCCTTGAAGATTAATAAAATCCAACATATACCAATTTCTTTTATCAGGTTCTTTATCTACCAATGAATAATCAATCTCGTAAACCGAAGTATCTTTTTCAGATTGACTGATACTTATTGTATCAAATTTTACTTTTTTACTAAAATAAGATCGTGCATTTATAACACTATTTGTCGTGGGATCCTGTACTTCCAATTTGTACTCAATATCATAAAAAGTTGGAATATCAAATCCATAATATACTCCGGGAGCAATCATTTTAAGTTTTTTAACTTCATTATTATATGAAATACTAACGTCTGCGTCTTTGACTAAAAACTGATTGTAATTTTCCAATCCAACCGTATCTCCAGCTAGTGCACTATAACTATATGTAGCAAACACTAAGAAAATACCATCAATCGGATTCATCGATGCTATCACTATTTTCTTTTCTTCTTGAGGAATATCTATTTCAAGTGCTTTTGGTTTGCAATTTATAAAAAGCATACTCAATAAGCCAATAAAAAATATATTTGATTTAAAGTTTTTCATCGTTATTTTGATTTAGTTGAAAAATGGAAATCGTACTTTATATAAACCAAAGTTCCCAAAAGCCCCGGTTGAATATATTTATAATTTGCGGGAGGTTCAAATCGAATAGATACAAAGGCCGGTTGAACTCTATTATAAACATTATATGCTCCTATGCTAAATTCACCATAAAACCTTTTGTGGGCATTACCCCTTCTTGTTATACTTATATCCAGCCTATGTGAATCAGAAAGTTTTACCGCATTTCTTGATGTGTAAATCGGTTTTATGTCAAACCCTGTAAAAGAAGGTCTGGGAGATATGTATTTCCCCACCTTTGCTGTAGCTCTCAAGCCCGAAATAAATACCCATACTGCAGACGTGAACCATCTTTTAGTCATTCTATAATTTAGTACAATAGACAAATTGTGTCTTCTATCATATTTTGCAGGAAATCGTTTTCCATGATTTAATTTTTCAAATTTCCTATCTGCCCAAGAAAGGGTATATCCTAACCAACCATTTAATCTACCTTCGTCCTTTTTGATTAAAAACTCAAATCCCCAAGCTCTTCCTTTTCCATTTACCAAATTTGAAATAAAGTCATTATTCAGAATCAAATTTGTACCCTCCTTGTATGCTATAATATTATTTAATAATTTGTAATAAGATTCAGCACTAAAAGATATTTTTTGTTTTTCAAATAAATGTTGATAGCCAAAAGAAACCTGATTTGAAATCTGCGGTTTTATATTATTTGATATGGGTCTCCAAACATCAATTGGTAAAGTTAAGTTAGAAGAAGAGACCCTGTGTATAAATTGATTCATCCTTGAATAACTAAATTTCAGTACATCTTTCTCCCTGATTAAATACCTAGCTGCAAATCTAGGCTCTAAGCTGAAATATGTTTTATTTTCTACAATACTGCCAGCCAATCTTATTCCATAATTTAATCTGAATTTTCTATTTATCTTCCAATCATTCAATGCATACAAACCAAAGTCGATAGAATTTAATTTAATTGTATCATTTTTGCTGTAAATAGTGGAATCATTAGCATTTAATGTAATTGCATTGGGTCTAAAATTATGATGTGTCAACTCAGCACCAAACTTATAAGTATTTCCCGATTTTCTATAATAATCAAAATCATATTTCATTCCAATATCATTAATGAGTGAACCTACATAAACATCATAATTAGAATTCAGAATAAAAGAATCCAATTTAACTCTTGAATTTAAATCATAATTGAATTTGGTTGTGATAAGAGTAAGGTTTGAAAACAATTTGGAACTGTGTATATGGTTCCACCTAAGGGTATTGGTGGTATTACCTATAACAAACCCAAAATTTATTGCAAAATCATCATTATCTGTATCAAATTTCAATTTATCATATCCTTGATATCTGCTATAAAAAATTCGATTATTCTTATTAATCTTATAATTGAGTTTTGCATTAAAATCATAAAAATAATATGGAAATTTAAATTTAAACAAACCTAATATTTTATCTATATAAGACCGTCTTCCCGAGATAATAAATGATGCTTTATCCTTGATAATAGGACCTTCTATCGTCAACCTTGAGGAAATAATTCCAACTCCTCCATGAACCTGATAATATTTGTTATTTCCATCTTTCATTTTCACATCCAAAATAGACGATAATCTTCCTCCGTAGTTAGCACCAAAAGCTCCTTTTACCAATTTTACATCTTTGATTACATCAGGATTAAAAACAGATAAAAAACCACCTAGATGACTCAGATTATAAATGGGGGCTTCGTCTAAAAGTATTAGGTTTTGATCATCTTTTCCACCTCTAACATACATTCCGGTAGTTCCTTCTACTCCACCCGTTACACCTGGCATAAGTTGAATTATTTTCACCAAATCAATTTCTCCTGCTAAAACAGGTAAAGTTTCTACCTGCTTCATCTTAATTTTATTGACATTAAATTCTACTCGATTTAACTCCTCTTTATAATCTGATTTTGAAGCAGTAATCGT
This sequence comes from Saprospiraceae bacterium, assembly GCA_027008645.1. GTDB lineage: Bacteria > Bacteroidota > Bacteroidia > Chitinophagales > Saprospiraceae > JADJGA01. The sequence continues at coordinate 536 of JALVEE010000028.1, read as the reverse complement.
AACTTCTTTCAATCCATTTGAAGTTGGCTCAAGTGAAACATCCATGCGGATAGTTTTATTCTCAACAATCTTTTTTGATATAGTTTTATACCCAAGATATGAGAAATTGATAATTACATTTAAATCTTGTTTATGGCTTATTTCTAATGAATAAAATCCATAAGAATTGGTAACTGTACCAATACCTGTACCTTTGACCATCACAGTTGCTCCAATAAGATCTTCTCCCGTTTTAGTATCAGTTATCTTGCCCGAAATAACAATTTGTGCATTGAGTTGAATCGTAGCAATCAACAATACGAATGAAATAAACATTAGTTTGTTTTTCATATAATACATTTTACTGATGATCAATTTATTTTTAAAAGATAATTATTATAAATCATTTCTAAATGCAAACTTAACACATTTCTAATATCAATAGCGTCCTAAACAATTAAAAAAAAGTTAAAAAAAAGGAGAAGTAATTTAATATCTCAAATTATCTTTGAGTTTGAACAAAAAAACAACTTCTCCAATGACAAATGTAACATTAT
>JALVEE010000027.1 GCA_027008645.1 Saprospiraceae bacterium | reverse complement strand
TTTTATGAAACAAGCATGATTTTTATTAATCGATTAATACACACAAATGTGTGATTAAAAAACAACTAAACATATGAAAAATATATTCTTTTTAGTGTTATCAATTATTTTTATTCTATCAGTATTTTCTTGTGAGAACCAAATAATCCAATACAATCCAAAAAATCAAAACAATTTTTACTATCCACTATCCGTAGGTAGTGTTTGGACGTATAGATTGGACTCTATCATATATGACAATTCAGGAGCAGTTGTTGACACTTTCCAAGGAATAGTAAAAGAAACCATTATCGATAGTTTTGAAAATAGCACAGGAAATATAGTTTACACTATTGAGAGAGCAAACAAAGAAGGAGATAGCTGGAAGGTGACAGATATTTGGTCAACTTTCAAAACAGAAAACCAGGTATTTAGAACAGAAGACAATCTCAAATTTATCAAAATGATTACACCTGTTGAAGAAAAATTGGGTTGGGATGGTAATGCATTTATCGATACAGAAAACACAATAGTAAAAATAGCAGGAGAATCCATAAAAATGTTTGACCAATGGTATTATAGATACACAAACGTTGGTGTAGAAGAAACAATTGGCACTAATACTTATAACGATGTAGCAATAGTGCAACAGGTTGACAAAGAGGATTCATATTCAAGACGTTATTCTATTGAAAAATATGCAAAAAACACAGGTTTAGTATATAAGAAAATGATTATCTTGAATACAAATAATACTTCGGAATCCATACCCTGGGAACAAAAAGCAGAAGAAGGCTTTATTCTTGAACAAAAACTAATCAGTTACACAAAATAATTTATAGTTTCAGGTAAAACCTTGATATTTGTTTAAATACATCAACATAGGGAAAATACTAAAGTCACATCATAGTAATGGAGAGTTGCTTGCTACAATTAATCGGGATTTCCAAGATGATATCCTAAAAGCAAAGGCAATCTTCATAGAAATTGATGGATTGAATGTCCCATTTTTTATTGAGCAAATAGATTGTGATGACGGTATCTGTACCATAAAATTTGAAGAGTTCAATCGTCCTGAAGATGTAAAAAAATACAATAATTCTATTTTAAGCTTAAGAGAAATCGATGTGGATTGGAAAACAAAATCCCAACAACCATCCTTAAGCAATTATTCTGATTTTGTAAATTTTGAAATATTTGACTCTAATACTAATAATAAGCTTACAATCGAAAGCATAGAGCAGTTCCCTCATCAACTAATGGCTAAAGCTATTGCAAACAAAGACAAAACAGAGGTTTTTATCCCCTTGATACCTGAGTTTATTGAAAATGTAGATTATATCAACAAAAAAATCACAATGTCCCTTCCTGATGGCATGATATAGCAGTTTTGACACAATCTCTTGTGACCCATAGGAAACACCTTTGATTCTCACTTCTCAATTCATCATTCATCATTCGTTAATCTATGTTTGATATTCATTTTCTATTCTAAATTAGTTTGCTCTCATGCTCAAAGTTAGGAGGGGAGCACATAGATGTTAAAATCAATACCTTACTTGTAAATTAGCAGTTTTTTTCATATCTTTACAAGTTAGAATAGTGAATACAGACAATGAAAAGGATTTTTGTTTTACTTATATTACTGATTTCAATATATATACCTGCTATATCTCAGATAGATGAGATTAGCAACTTAGTAGTAAACAAGCATTATTTTCCAATTCTTTCAGACACATTGAGCATTTCTGCTACGATAAAAGCAGATAAAAAAAGTATATCTAATCTGCGATGCAGGGCTATTTTTAGTTCAGCCACTTATAAAATAGGAGAAGATTATATTCAAGATAGATTTGAAGTAGAATTAACAAAATCTACGAAACTAAGTCAATCTTCAATGCAGTTTGGCTTAAATATGCCCATAAATATTTTCAAGAAAGGGCGATATTCAATAAAAATTGAAGCTACAGTTGATAATTGGCAAAATACGACTGCATACAACGCAGAAGAAAACGATATAGCCCCGATAACAATCGGAAAATTTGGCATGATTGCAGCTTATAGTGATTTATCGGTGGCAAGTGACACTTCAAAGTTTGCATTTTTAGCATTTGACAATAATCTAGACTTAACATCAAATAAACTTGAAGGAATATACACTCAAGGTTTTTGCAATAACGAATTGGTAAGTTTCAATGGTTTTAATATGCTTTTGTGGAAAGATAAATCTATTTCAGATATATCAATATCAATCTTTTATTCTATTGACAAAGGTGATGAAATCGAATTTTCTAATGCCAAAATTAATGACAATTCAATAGATGGAACTCTTTTGTACAATAATACGGAATATAAATATCCATTTTATAGTAATGAAAAAATAGAGGACATCAGTATTTCTATAAATCAAAAGATTTACGATATCATCAATCATCTTGATTTGTCAGATGATGAGTTGCATACATTGAACTTTAGTTTTGTAATAAAGGCTGACAACAAAACCATTATCTTCCCTTCGGATGGTAAACTAAATTATAGGTTTAAAGCCTATGATCTGCCCACAGGAGCAGACTGTCAAGCGGCGCTTTTGCCCATAGATTTACTTAAATGGGAAGCTCATAAAAAAGAGAAAATTGTTTATCTGGACTGGACGACCGTAAGTGAAGTAAACAATAGCTCTTTTGAAATCCAAAAAAGCAATAATAGTACCAATTGGAAAACAATAGAAACTATTAAAGGGAACGGTACTACAAATAATATCAATAATTATAGTGCTATCGACAAGTTTCCATATCCGGGACAAAATTATTACAGATTGAGACAATCGGATTTTGACGGCAATTTCAAATACAGTAAAGTAAAAAGCATATTCATTTTTGATAATAAAATAAATCTGTTTCCAAATCCTGCTTCTGATTATATCTACTATACCATTTCAGATTACACCAAGGAATTTAAGATTGAGATTTTTGACAATCAAGGAAGACTCATCGAGAATCTTAAACTCCCCTTAAAAAATAATAACAAAAACAGAATTGATATTACTCAATTAAAGAAAGGCACATATTTTTTGAAGTATATCAATTTGGAAAATCACATCGTGCAAATACATACATTTATTAGGATATAACACATTCGACGGGTGGTAGCACTATAGCAAATCGGGTCTTCTTTCCTTAGTTCTTTTAAGGCTTTGTTCCAAACGCCAATCATCAATATTCTTATCGTGACCGGATAGCAATACATCAGGCACTTTCCAGCCTTTGAAATCAGCAGGTCTGGTATATACAGGCGGTGATAGAAGATCATCTTGGAAAGAATCAGATAGAGCCGATTCGATATCATTCAATACTCCCGGAATCAATCTCACAATCGAATCAGTCAAAATAGCGGCTGCTAATTCTCCACCCGACAAAACATAATCTCCAATTGATATTTCCATCGTAACAAAATGCTCTCTGATTCTTTCGTCGATCCCTTTGTAATGCCCACAAATCAATAAAAGATTCCCCTTGAGAGAAAGAGCATTTGCCATTTTCTGATTATAAGTATTCCCATCGGGTGTCAAATAAATTATCTCATCATAAACAGTATTTTTCTGCAAATCATTGATACAATTGTACAAGGGTTCTACCATAAGCACCATGCCTGCTCCTCCCCCATATTGTGTGTCATCTATTTGTTTGTACTTATTTAATCCATAATCGTGAAGATTGATTATATTGATTTCTACAAGGTTTTTATCCTTAGCCCTATTGACTATCGAATGATTAAGGGGGCTATCGAGCAATTCAGGCACGGCAGAAATTATATCTATTTGCATAATATTTTTAATTTCAAAGCTAATAAAAAAAATGTATTAATCTAAAGAATAGTCGCCTAAAACAAAAAAGTGAGGAAACATACCTAACCGCTCAACTTCCTACCCTTGCTGCATTTCTGCCCTGGGGGAGTTCAGAAGGAGCTGGTCGTATGTCCCTCACCGGCGCAAAAATACATCTAAATTTAGTCATAGGCAAATATTAACTTAAATATTTAATAAAATAATTCCATACGCATTTGTCAAAATTAGGTAGTGATTTAAATATCATTTTTTCTTTTTTCACAGGATGCTCGAAGCTCAGACTATGACAGTGCAAACACAGATTCATCTCTCCTTTTTTGAATTTTGCTCCATACTTCAGGTCCCCGGATATAGGAAATAATGCTTCTTTCAACTGAACTCTTATCTGATGAGGTCTGCCTGTAATTATTTTTATATCCAGCAAACTATATTCGCCGTAAATATTCAATGTTTTGAACTCGAGCACGGCCTTTTTTGCCCTGTCTTTGGGAAAAGTGTAAGCAGACACAGTATTCTTTTTACTATTTTTCAATAAATAATGTTCCAATCTTCCCTCATATTCCTTAACTCTACCTTCAACAATAGCATAATATCTCTTTTGAAATTGCTTGTTTTTCAATGCTACAGTCAAGCGGGTAAGAGCCTTGGAAGTCTTAGCAAAAACCATAACACCACTTGTAGGTCTATCTAATCTATGAACCGAGCCCAAAAATACATTACCCGGCTTATTGTACTTCTTCTTAATATACTCTTTAAGAACCTCGATAATACTATCATCACCTGTCACATCTTTTTGGGAAAGCATCCCATTTGGCTTATTGACAACTATTATATGGTTATCATCGTATAATACCTTTATTCCTTTATATTCCATTTGGCAAAGCTAATAAAAATAACATTTACACCATTTCTACCTTTCCTTTATTAATTACCCCAATTACCTTTCCTCTGAACTTTTGTCCTACAAACGGAGAGTTTGTTGATTTTGATTTGATATCATTTTCAGTGAAATAAAACTCTTCACTTGCTGAAAAAATGGTCAGGTTTGCTTTTTCTCCTTTGGCGATAGTAACTTTTTCCAAGCCGAGAATCTCTCTGGGCTTATTGGATATCTTATCAACAATGATTTCCAAAGGTACTTTTTTGCCTATTTTGGTATTCAAAGTACTAAACATATTTTCCAAGCCAATAGCTCCGTACTTTGTATCAAAAAAAGCTTTTCGCTTATCTTCAATATCAAGCGGGTAGTGATTTGAGACTATCGCATCAATAGAATCGTCCAACAGTCCTTTTATAAGAGCACTATTGTCTTTTTTCGTTCTCAACGGTGGTATAACCTTGTGCATTGAATCAAATTCCTTTAATGATTCCTCATCTGCAACCAAATTGTGATATGAAACTGTAGAATTTATCTTCAATTGTTTTCTTTTTGCTGCTTTTATCAATTTTACGGAATCACCGGTGCTTATCATATGGGAGATCAATTTTGCATCATTGTACTCACAAAGCAGTATATCCCTTTGAAGCATCGCTGTTTCAGCTATTGCAGGACGTCCTTTCATACCGAGATAAACACTCATTTTACCTTCATTGAGTATTCCGCTTTCACTTATAGTCATGTCCTCGGGATGATTGATAATAGGTGTAGGAAGACTGGAAGAATAATTCAATGCTCTTGATAAAACTCCGGCATGAGCTATAGGTATTTT
>JALVEE010000026.1 GCA_027008645.1 Saprospiraceae bacterium | reverse complement strand
AGAAGAATATATTTCTCTCACTGATATGGCAAAATTTAAAGATGCCAAAAGAACAAATTATATAATTCAAAATTGGTTAAGAACGAGAAATTCAATTGAATTTTTAGGACTTTGGGAACAATTCCACAATCCAAAGTTTAAACGCATCGAATTCGATGCGTTTAAAAATGAAGCAGGTTCAAATAGTTTCACTTTAACCCCTAAAAAGTGGATTGAATCAACAGATGCAATAGGAATAATCTCTAAATCTGGAAGATATGGTGGCACTTATGCTCATAAAGATATCGCTTTTGAATTCGCATCTTGGCTAAGTCCAACTTTTAAACTTTATTTAATCACAGAATATCAACGATTAAAAGAAGTTGAAACAAACCAGTATAATTTAGAATGGAACGTAAAACGAATTTTATCTAAAACAAACTATCATATTCATACAGATGCAATTAAGAATTTTATTTTACCTGAAAAGAATTATGAAAAAAATGATGAATGGCTTGTTTATTTGGAAGAAGCAGATTTGTTGAACGTTGCTCTATTTAAATGCACTGCAAAAGATTGGAGGGAAGCTAATATGGAATTTGCAAGTAAATCAATGAATATTAGAGATATTGCAAGTATAAATGAGCTTGCAATACTATCCAATCTTGAAACAATCAATGCACAGATGATTAAGGAAAAAGTAAATAAACGAGATAGATTTTTTAAATTGAGAGAAATTGCTAAATATCAGTTGTCTGTTTTGAATGATATGGATTTTATTAAGTCATTAAAAAAATTAGATGACAGGGTTTTTGTGGATTATAAAAAGAAATTGAAATAATCATTAATTACACTTATAATTGAAGAGAAAGCCCTATATAACACTAGATATAACATCATAGCCGCCTAACGTCAGGCTACGCTGCATATCATTATCCGAGATTACAGTAGCATAATTTTAATCTATAACAAAATATTTTATGTATTGCATTGTAAAAATCAAAGAAAAACATATCTTTGTAGATTAAATGTATTAATATTGGTGAAGATATGGATAATTCTAGAAAAGAGGACAAAATCATAACATTAAAAGGTATGTACAAGGACTATTTCCTTGACTATGCTTCATATGTTATTTTGGAAAGAGCTGTTCCTAGTATTGAAGACGGACTCAAGCCGGTGCAAAGAAGACTATTGCACAGTATGAAAAGAATGGATGACGGAAGATTTCATAAAGTTGCAAATATAATCGGACATACCATGCAGTTTCACCCTCACGGTGACGCATCAATCGGCGCTGCTTTAGTTAATCTTGGCCAAAAAGATTTGTTGATAGATACTCAGGGAAACTGGGGTGATATCCGTACAGGGGATCCCGCTGCTGCTCCTAGATATATAGAAGCCAGATTAACAAAATTTGCTCTTGAAGTAGCTTTCAATCCTCAGACAACAGATTGGCAATTATCTTACGATGGCAGAAACAAAGAACCTATTAATCTACCTATGAAATTCCCTTTGGTTCTTGCTCAAGGAGTTGAAGGAATAGCCGTGGGACTTTCTACTAAGATTATGCCACACAATTTTAATGAACTTATAGATGCTTCTATAAAGATATTGCAGGAGAAGAGGGTGAAATTATTTCCCGATTTTCAAACAGGTGGTTATGTAGATGTTAGTGATTACAAAGATGGTAAAAGAGGAGGAAAGATAAAGGTTCGTGCAAAGATTGAAATAAAAGATAAAAAGACCATTCTTATTACAGAATTACCCTATGGAATAACAACAACAAATCTAATCGATAGCGTATTAAAAGCCATTGATAAAGGTAAAATAAAAATAAAAAAGATAACTGACAATACTGCAAAAAACGTGGAAATAGAAGTTATCCTTGCTCCCGGTATTTCCCCTGAAGTCACTAAGGATGCGCTGTATGCTTTCACAAATTGTGAAGTTTCTATTTCGCCAAACGCTGCTGTTATTGTTGATAATAAACCTCATTTTCTTACAGTTACGGAAATACTGAAAATAGCAACTGCCAATACAAAAGAATTGCTCCGCAGAGAATTGGAAATTAAAAAAGGAGAGCTGCTTGAAAAATGGCATATGGCCAGTTTGGAAAAAATATTTATCGAGAACCGTATTTATCGTGATATCGAAGAATGTGAGAATTGGGAATGTGTATTGGAGACAATAGATAAAGGACTTAGAAAATATATAGCCACCCCAGGTGATACAAAACCCAATGACACCAGATTGCTTTTGATGAGAGATATCACAAAAGAAGATATTATCAAATTGACCGAAATAAAAATCAAAAGGATTTCAAAATATAATTCATTTAAAACTGATGAATTGATTTCAAACCTTGAGGAAGAACTTAAACAAGTCAACTATGACCTGACTCACCTTACAGATTTCGCGATTAAGTACTTCCAAATGCTTAAAGACAAATATGGAAAAGGAAAAGAAAGAAGAACGGAAATAATCAATTTTGAGAATATTGAAACAAAAAATGTTATAGTCAATAATGCAAAACTATATTTGGATGCATCCAGTGGCTTTATAGGCATGAATTCAAAAGTCGGTGAGTACATTTGTGATTGCTCGGATATTGATGATATCATAGCATTTAGAAAAGACGGTAAATTTGTCGTAAACAGAATTGACGATAAGGTTTTTATGGGCAAGAATATTTTACATGCCGGGATTTGGAAAAAGAATGACGACAGAACCACTTACCACTTGATTTACTTGGATGGAAAGACAGGTAATACTATGGCAAAAAGATTTCAGGTAACCGCAATCACAAGAGATAAAGAGTATAATGCAATGACAGATGACCCATTAAGCAAATTGATTTATTTCTCAGTCAATCCAAATGGCGAATCCGAGAAAGTCAAAGTCCAACTCACTCCGGGAAGCAAGGCAAGAAAGAAGATATTTGAATTTGATTTTGGTGATTTGGCAATAAAGGGCAGAAGCGCAAGAGGAAACATCCTTACCAAGTACCCTGTAAGAAAAATCACTTTCTTAGAAAAAGGTAAATCCTCCCTTGGTATGCAAAAGTATTGGCTGGATGACATTACGGGTAAGATAAATAAAAATGAAAGAGGTAAGTTCCTCGGTGAGTTTGATACCGGTGACAAAGTAATTATTATTAATAAATCCGGTCAGTATGAAGTCAAAGAAATATCCAACTTACTAAAAGTGGACATTAATCAAATAGTTCACGTGGATAAATTGACAGATGACACCGTTGTGAGTGCACTTTATTTCGAAGGAGAAAAACAGTGGTCTATGGTCAAGAGATTCAATATAGAAACAAGCACTTTAAATGAAAAATTTGATTTTCTATCTCCTCACAAAGACACAAAACTATACTTTGCAACTACTTCTTCAAAACCTGTCATAAAGTATTCTTATCGACAAAACAGGCAAAAAATCGAAGAAGAATTGGATTTTGAAAACTTTGTATCTGTAAAAGGCTGGAAAGCTTATGGGAATAAATTAGGTGAATTCAAAGTGATTAAAGTCGAAGATTTAAGTATTGCTACGAAGGAAACAGTAAGTGAAGATTTTACAGAAAATAGTGAAGAAAATGCTTCCGGGAAACCATCCAAGAGTGAAGTACCAAAGGCTATTTCAGAAGAATCAAAAAAGGAAAAAACAAAGGAAGATCTAAAGCCAAAGGAAAAAACTAAACCTAAAAAACCGATAATAAAAGATAATAAACTGAATTTCGGGGATACTATCGAGTTTGATGTTGAGTAAATATTATTCGTTAATCTTTCTGATATTCCCGAGTATAGTTTTCTTTACTTCATCAACATGCTGTTCCCCTTTTGGCATCAAGTCGTATCTGATTTCACTGCACAATACGGCCAATTCTTCCGATAATTCATCTGACTCAAATGTGTTAATCCTCTTGTCTTGTCCGGTATTTTTCACCACATGCAAAAAGCTATTATAAGATTTCAATACCGTAGGGCTGGCAATAACCGATATCTTATGTGTTAAAAATTCCAAGGTTGTCATATCTTTTTCAGAAATCTCTCCTTTTTTTAATAATTTTTCGATAAATTCGATAAGATCAAAATATAATTCAGCTTTAAAATCAAAGACTTTCACCCTTTGCTCTTTTTCCAACTCTACTTCACTCTGTTTATTCAATAATGCTGAAGTGATCGCAATTGTCACGATTGTTCCAAGTACGACCAAAACTACTTCCTGCACAAATGGAATATCATTTGTTGAATTATAGGCATATCTTAAGAAGATATATCCACCAATAAAGGTAATAAAAGATATTAATAGATATTTTGCACTGTTTTTCATATTCTGATTTTTTTATTCATCTAATTCTTACTCAGTATTAATAACTGAATTTAGTTTAGATATTTCAAAATAGTAATAGCAATAAATAATAATACGAGAAATAATATAGCATTTTCATGCATTCACTAATTTCACAAATATAACACAAATATTTATATTTAACTATATTGACACAGATAAGCTGTATTTCATTTTTTCGATATAAGCTTAGTTTTTTTATTTGCATAGACCACCCTACTTTTAGAATTAATCCGTTTTACTTCTATAAACTACAGCAATGTGCCGTTAGGCACAAAACAAGGTTAAAAAAGGCTATTAACCAACTAAAATGCGTGCCGTAGGTACGCTATATTAAACACATCAGCAAAACTTCTTGTAAAAAACGAAAAAATGAAATGCACCTTGGGTTTAACCCGTGAAATCAACGAAGTATTTCACTGAGGGATGTATGAGGGGGAAGATGTGCCGAGAATCAAGAAAATTAACAATAATGCGAAAAAACGAAATGCACCTATTTAGCTAAAAACACTAATAGATATAGTATATTTATCTATATTTGTAGCGTAATTTTTTTTATTTATATAAAATAGATTGTATTATGAAAATTCGATATGGATTTATTCTCTTATTCATTATATTGTTTAGCTCGATTGATTTTGCAAAAACACCACTTAAAAGTAAAAAACCGTTCCTACATATAATACCAAAACCTGTAAGCATTGTCAAATTAAAAGGTTCATTTAAGTTAAACAAAGACATCCGTTTTGTATTTGACACATTGGATTTTGGAAAAAGATCAATAGCTGAGTTAATGCAGAAAGCATTACCTTTTGAAGCAAAATTTGAATTATTAGATACTTTTGAATATACTAATGCTATCATATTAGCCCTTGATGACAATATCGAAAACAAAGAGGGCTATCAATTGAAAATAACTAAAAAAACAATTGAATTAAAGGCAAAAACCGATGCCGGATTGTTTTACGCTGCTCAAACATTATCCCAAATAATCTATTTTGACTCTAAAAAGAATAAGATTCCTGCGGTTCAAATCGACGATTATCCACGATATGAATACAGGGGCTTACATTTGGATGTGGGAAGACACTTCTTCCCTCCTGCATTTGTAAAAAAGTATATTGACCTAATGTCAATGTATAAATTCAATAGATTTCATTGGCACCTTACAGAAGATCAAGGCTGGAGAATAGAAATCAAAAAATACCCTAAGCTTACACAAATAGGTGCATATAGGGATAGTACTATGATGGGAAAATACAGCGATACACCAAGAAAATTTGATCATACGAGATATGGTGGCTTTTATACCCAAGAGGAGGTGAAAGATATTGTCAGATATGCTCAAAAAAAACATATCACAATAGTTCCTGAAATAGAAATGCCGGGTCATAGTCGTGCTGCATTGGCCGCTTATCCTGAATTGGCTTGCACAAAAGGCCCATTTAGTGTAATGTCAATATGGGGTGTTTCAAATGATATTTATTGTCCGTATGAAAAAACATTCACATTTTTGGAGAATGTCCTAACCGAAGTAATGGAATTATTTCCGGGAGAATATATACATATTGGAGGCGATGAAGCCCCAAAATTAAGATGGAAAGAAAGTGATTTCTGTCAAAACTTAATGAAAGAGAAAGGCTTGAAAGATGAACATCATTTACAAAGCTATTTTATCCAACGTATCGAAAAGTTTGTAAATTCTAAGGGAAGAAAAATTATAGGTTGGGACGAAATATTGGAAGGAGGATTAGCTCAAAATGCTGCAGTGATGTCATGGCGAGGAGAAAGTGGAGGAATCCAAGCCGCAAGACAACATCATAAGGTAGTAATGACCCCCGGAAATTATTGCTATTTTGACCATTACCAATCTTTGGATAAAAACGAACCGCTTGCAATCGGAGGATATACTCCTTTGGAAGAAGTCTATTCATATAATCCGACACCGGCAGTATTAAGTGACGAAGAAGCCAAATACATTATGGGAGCTCAGGGAAATATGTGGACTGAATATATTCCCACAGGAGAATTAATCGAATATATGGTTTATCCCAGAGCTATCGCCTTATCGGAAGTGGTGTGGTCACAACCCGGCAAAAAGGATTATAAAGATTTTGTACGGAGACTGCTTCCACATATGGAAAAATTGAAAAAAGATGGAGTAAATGTTGCAAATCATCTTGGAGACATTACAGCAAAATTTACCAATACAGGTCATGGCATTTCCGTCCATCTCCAAACATCGATCGATGATTTTGATATACGATATACTACCTCAGGTGCTAAACCGACAATTAGATCTAAAAAATTCAAAAAAGATTTTGAAATTAATTCGGATACAAATATAAAAGCAATCTCTTTTTATAAAGATAAAAAAATGGGCTATGAATTGAATCGAAGAATAAAAATGCATAAAGCCGCCGGAAAAAAGATGAAAATGTTAATAAAACCAAGCGAAAAATACGATAAAGGTGGTGAAAATGCATTAATAAACGGAATCATTGGAAGCGATTCCAGATATGCAGACGACCAATGGTTAGGCTTTAACGGAACAGATTTTACCGGTATAATCGATTTGGGTAAAAGAATGCCGGTAAGAAAAATCTTTATGAGGTTTTACAATAGCAAAGGTGCATGGATATACCCACCAAAAGAAATAGAGATATTGGTATCCGATGACAATATGAATTTCAAAGTCGCAGGAGCATTTAAACTCAAAGAATATGACAAATCAAATATTCTGTCTGTACCTATTAGTTTATTAAGAACAACATATACCAGATATCTTAAGATAAAAGCGATTAATTATGGCACAATCCCAGAAGGAAGACAAGGAGGAGGACACAAACCGTGGTTATTTGTCGATGAAATTATTGTGAAATAATAGTCGGCAGCAACAACCTGCAAGTCTCCCTTCCCAGAGCTGAACAGTTATGCAACACTCGCCCCTTAATCCCCTAAAGGGGAAATCCGCCCACGATCTTATTATGACATTGATGTAGTGCAGGTTGATGCACCTCCTTTAGGAGGCTGGGAGGCGAGTATAGCAAAAGCAAACTAGAACTGTCCCGCACGCACCCATCCCCAGCCATTCCCTCACAAAGGCTTCACAAAGGGAAAGGAGAAGTGGAGGTGCTTGATTAATAAAAATAGCTATTTGAGAATCATCTTGTTTTATAACTAAATGGTATTTTTTTTGTGAAAAAAGAGGTGCTATTGCGGGTTGCAGCTTCCTCCCTTGTAAGGGAGGATTGAGGTGGGTTCTAATACCAATAGTGATTCCGTTAGATGAAGTTACTCATACCTCAATGACTCTACCGGATTTTTACGTGCTACTCTAAAGGTCTGAATGCTCACTGCTAAAATTGAAAGCACTAAGGTCAATATACCGGCGAATGCAAAAATCCACCACGAAATATGTGTTTTGTATGCAAAATTTTCAAGCCATTTATCTACTGCAATATACGCAATGGGACTTCCAATAATAAAAGCAAATAATATCCATTTCACAAAACTGTAATTAAGCATCATTATGATTTCTCCGACACTTGCACCGTTAGCTCTACGGATGCCTATTTCTTTAGTGCGTTGTTGAGTGACAAATATTGCTAATCCCATCAAGCCGGTTAGAGTTAACAAGATAGTCCAAAGAGTGATAGCTTCAATAAAATTAGCAATTTTTTCTTCTTTTCCGTATTGATCGTTAAGACTTTCGTCTAAAAAGTGAATATCAATTGTCTGTTTTGGTTCAAACTTTTGCCACAGGGAAGTTATACTTGACAATGCTGAAGTCATATTACCTTCTGAAATTTTTAACATCAATGTGTTGAGTCTGGTATCGGTTAACCAAAATTGCATAGGAACAATTTTTTCCTTAAGTGAGGAGTAATTAAAATCTTTGCAAACTCCAATAATCGGTCCTTCAAAATCAAAACCGATCATCTTAATTTCAAGAGGCTTATTCCAATTGAATTCTTCCACCGCTTTTTCATTGACAATAAAGGAATTCAAATCCGCTTTTTGATTTGATGAAAATTTGCGACCTTCTACTATTTGAATATTAAAAAAATCAAGAAATCTCTCATCAACAGGCCAGGTATAAAGTGTAATTTGCTGTCCATTTATTACACGTCCCCACCCCATACCTACTCCACCGGGAATAAACCAAGAATAAGTATAATCAACAACGTTTTTTAATTTTGACAATTCTTTATTGAATGCTTCTTTATGTTTTCCGATTTCGGAAGATATCGTGAAATACACTATATTTTCTTTCTCAATACCGGTATTGTAATTATGCCAAAAAGCAATCTGTTTCTCAATAGCAATTGACCCGATTAACAATACAATTGTAAATACAAACTGCATTGTCAACAATATATTTCTTATTTTTTTACCCGCCCCTGAAAACCGATATGTTCCCTTTACGGTTTGAGCCACATCAACAGAAGTGATATATTTGGCAGGATAAATGCTCGCCACTATTGCATACACTATTGTGAATAATGTAAAATAGATATACCATTGTTGTCTTCCCTCAAAACTCAATCCTTTTATATCCAATTTCGTTTCTATTGTCGGATAAAAATACCCGTGTAATAATAGAGCAATACCCAAAGCTACTAATGAAATTATTATCGCCTCAATAATAATTTGAAAAAACAATCGGTATCGGGATGCTCCCAAAATTCGTTTTATCGCAAATGATTTTGAGCGTTGCACAGCTTGTGATGTAAGCAAATTAATAAAATTCACTATCCCCATAATTGCTAATATAATTGCTAATAAAATTAGTACATCCAATACAACCGGGTTTACGGTTTGGTACATTCCACCTTCCAAAAAATGAAGATTACTCATAGGCTGCAAAGTAAAATGTCTATCTCCATCAGATTCTCTATCCAAGCTTTTGTGCAATACTTTATTAATCTCATCTATACTGTTTATTGATTTTAATACCTCATTGTATCTTTCAGGAGAACTTATTCTTAAAAAAATCCTAAAACTCCATTCTGACCACAATTTAGCAAATGAGTTTTCTTTTTCCAAAAGGGTCTCAAAAGATGTAAAACTCTCTGTTTTAAACGAAGAGGTTTCCGGCAAATCCTCAATTAAACCCGTACAAGTATATTCTTGATTTCTAAATTTAATTGTTTTGCCTACAGGGTTAATATTTCCAAAAAGTTTTTTTGACACACGTTCGGTCAATACAATACTATTTGCCTTTTTAAGTGCATCCTTATCAGAACCATAAATAAAATTACAGGTAAATATATTGAAAATATCATCATTAGCATAAACATTCGAAATATAATAACTCTTTGGTTTTTCATCCTGTTTTTGAATAGAAATATATCCTCCGGCAAACCACAATGGGGTAATATCGACAATATCTGCAACATTTTTTCTCAAAACAGGGCTATATACAGCAGGAACTGTTGACTCTTTACCATCTATTTGTAATTGGTAAACTGTTGAATAATTGATATTGTGTTTATCAAAACTTTTCTCATACGATACATACTGCACAATTGTAATAATACCGGTAAATGCAATAGCTAAACTCAATATATTTAAAGCAGTTGAAACTGGGTATTTTATTATACTTCGATATATTTTCATCATCATTATTAATTTAAGCGCGAAATTTATATTTAGTTAGTCCTTTTTAAAACCACTTGTCCATCAAATAAATTAATAGTACGGTGAGCAAAATTAGCATCCCTTTCGGAGTGTGTAACCATCACGATTGTAGCTCCATCTTGATTAAGTTCCGACAAAAGGTTCATCACCTCGATTCCGTTTTTTGAATCAAGATTACCGGTAGGTTCATCCGCGAGAATTAAGCTTGGATTAGCAACAACAGCCCTTGCTATTGCTACGCGTTGCTGTTGTCCTCCGGAAAGTTGTTGTGGAAAATGCTTTGCTCTATGCCCTATTTTCATCCGAAGCATTACATCTTCTACTTTCTTTTTGCGTTCTGAAGCCTTTATCTTTAGATACACCAAAGGCAATTCGATATTGTCATATACATTTAATTCGTCTATTAGGTTAAAGCTTTGGAATACAAACCCAATATTTCCTTTACGAAATTTTGTTCTATCTTTTTCGCGTAGATTTGCTACTTCTTTTTGATTGAAAAAGTAACTACCTTCCGTTGGGTTATCAAGCAGCCCAATAATATTTAAAAGTGTGGATTTTCCACAACCTGAGGGCCCCATTACGGATACAAATTCACCCTTTTCAATATTGATAGTTACACTATTCAGTGCATAAGTCTCAATATCTTCTGTACGGAACACTTTGGTTAAATTCTCTATTTTAATCATAATTTTATTGTTTTTATTTTATTCGTATTTTATTCGTATTTCAAAGATTCTACCGGATTACGCCGTGCCGAAACAAAAGTGTTCCAACTAACTGTTACAAGAGCTATTACAAGGGCTATAAATCCTGCCAAGGCAAATATCCACCAACTCAATGTAATCTTATAGGCAAAACCTTCCAACCATTTGTTCATAGCGTAGTAGGAAATTGGCACTGCAATAATAAAGGCTATTACTACCCATTTTATAAAGTCTTTATTGAGTAATTTTATTATCTCGAAAACCGTTGCACCATTTACTTTTCTAATTCCTATCTCTTTTGTTTTTTGTAGATTGTAAAATACAGAAATAGCATATATTCCCATTACCGAAATTATTATTGATAAAATGGCAAAATATTTAATTATGGTTGCCATTCGTTTTTCTTTGTAGTACCAACTTGAAATTTTTTGATCGAAAAACTCAAATTCAAGAGGAATTCCTTGTGAAAATTTCCAATATGCTTCTTTTATTTTACTTATTGTTTCAGGAATATTTTTTCCTTCAATCTGGACTAAAATACTCCAAATATTGTCTGTACTATCCAACTGATAAATCATCAAATTCCCTATTTTATTATTTAATGAGCGAAAATGAAAATCATTCGTAACACCCAACACAGGATGCTCTTCAAAACTTTTTGGTAAGGAATCTAAACCTAAATCTTTCACTGCGGTTCTGTTCAGCCAAATACCATTTTTTGCATAAGCAACTCCTGTCGGTTGAATTTTAAGATCCATCATATCAAAAAAAGCAGAATCAACCTTAAACATCTGAAAGCTTACGGGTTTTTCTTTGTATGTGAACGAATAATTATTGCCTCCATCAATAGGCGTTCCTGCTACATAAGATACATTTTTTACTCCCGGAATTTTTTGAATTTCTGATTTTAGTCCTACTTGTTGGCTATTTTCAATATAATACGGCAATTTAATGATATTGGTCTTGTTAAACCCTAAGTCTTTGTTTATCATAAATGTAGCCTGTCTCGAAATGACTATTGTTGAAATAATGAGCGTAATTACAACGACATATTGAAACCCTATTAATACACGAGAATATATGGCTCTGTTTTTCCTTACAAAACCACCTTTTACTACATCTATAGCTTTTAATTTTGTAATAATTAATGAGGGTATTATCCCGGAAATAAACCCAATCAGTATGATAAATAATGAGCTTATTAATAAGGCATTAAAAGTAAATACATTTTCCAAATTTAATTTTGTTTCTAATAAATTATTAAAAGTATTTTCTGCAAGAAAGGAAAGAAAAATGGCTATTGCAAAAGCAATTATAATTAAAATAATTGATTCTGCAATATGTTGTAAAATAAGTCTTGTCCTACTACTGCCAACCAGTTTCCGAATTGCGATATCCTTTGCTCTTGTTCCTGCCTGAGCAATAGTCAGATTCATATAATTAATAATAGAAAGGATGAGAATTAGAAAAACAATTACCAATAAAACGTTTATTAATGTTTTACTGTTTTGTTCAATTCCTCGCCCATTCATTTCACTGAAATATACTTCCGGCAAAGGCTCAAAAATTACTTCTTCTACTCTTTCTTGTTTATATATCCAAAAATCTTCTTTGAACAATTTTAATATTTGCGGTGCTTTGCTCGGGAGATTGGTGTGTGGTTTAGCTAGCAAGTATAAATCAAAAGAACAATTACCAAAATCACTTTCCATATCCTTCCAATTCCATAAATCGCCAAGAAGTCTAAAATTCATTATACCGTCAACTTTACTAAAATGAGTCATCTCAGGCAACTTGTCGTAAACACCGGTAATTGTCGCTGTTATTCTTCCATAAATTGTTATTTGCTTACCAACAGGCGATTTGTTACCGTAGAATTTATTTGCAAATTCTTTACTTAAAACTATCGAGTTTTTAGTTTTTAAAACGGTGTTTTTATCTCCTTCAATTAAAGGAACCGTGAAAATATTAAAGAATGTAGAATCAGCCAATAGAGAACTAAAATCTACCATCATATCGCTTTTCGGGACTTTGATAAAAGCAGAATGAGTATAAATCCGTGTAAAACTCTCTACCTCCGGAAATTTAGATTGTAATAAGGCTCCAATTGGTGGCGAAAAATTGCTGAATTTTTCATTTGTTAATCGGTAAATTCTTTCTTTATTAACTTGAGAGGAATTTACCGATAATTCGTTTTTTAGGTAAACACTTATCAGAATTACAAAAGTTAAGGAAATGGAAAATCCCACTATCGTAATCAAAGTGTATAATTTGTTTTTTAACAAGTATCTGACAAATGATTTTAGATTTTTTATCATTATAATTTAAAATTTATTGACCACATATTACTGTATTTTTTAACTCATCCATCCAGACTTTAAAAGTTGTTACTTTAATTGTAATCGTTCGTTTTCGCCAAAACTGCTATACCCCGAAACAATTACTTTTTCTCCAACTTCTAAGCCCTCCAAAAGTTCGTAGTATTTAGGATTTTGCCTACCGATTTTTATAGCTCGTTTTTCAGCATATTTTTCGTCTTTTGAAAGAACAAAAATCCATTGTCCTCCGGTTTCCCCGAAGAAACTGCCCCGAGGCAAAAGCAAAGCATTTTGTGAATCCCCTAGTTGCAAACGGGCATAATAAGTCTGCCCGGTTCGCATATTATGTGGTTTATTACCGGTAAAAACCAATTCTATAGTAAATGTTCCACTGCGAACATCAGGAAATACTTTTCTTATTTTCAGCTGATATTCTTCTCCTTGTCGCTCTATTGTAGCAGTCAATCCTTTTCTTACTTTATCGATATAATGCTCATCAATTTTAGCTACTACTTTATACGATTTTAGTACATCAATTTGCCCAATTCTGCTATTTTTAGGAATAGACTGACCAATTTCAGCATCCAAAACAGTTAGTTGTCCATCAATAGGTGAGCTTACATTAAGATTGTTTTTACGTTGACGCACTAATTGAAGATTTAGTTCCATATTTTTCAGATTATCTTTCATCTGGGTCACTTGAATACTGCGATAAATAGAGTCTTGTTTTTGCTTTTTCAAATTGAGTTTGTAGCTTTCTTTGGCGAATTCATAATCTTCTTTTGATTTGATAAAATCATCTTTAGAGATCAAGTTATCTTTTATCAAAACCGAGTTTTGTTCGAAGACTCGTTTCTTTCGCTTTATATCATAAGTCAATCTCAGCAGTTCCTTTTCTACTCTTATTTTTTCCTGTTCCAAAACCACCATTGTATTTCTCAGAAAATTGCTTTTTTCAGCTAATTGAGCTTCGCTATTCAATATACTGAGATTCAAATCAGGATTGCTTAATCTTAGAATAACATCACCTTTTTTTACCATTGCCCCTTCTTCAATCAGTCTTTCTTCCACACGTCCACCTTCCATTGCATCAAGAAATATTGTTGCAATTGGCTCCACATTACCTGTTATAGAGATATAATCATTAAAAACACCATTGCTAACAGTTTTTATATCGAGCCTATTTTTATCGACAGAATAAGTAGAAATATTATTTGCAAAAAAAGCTTTATACACAAGAAAA
This sequence comes from Saprospiraceae bacterium, assembly GCA_027008645.1. GTDB lineage: Bacteria > Bacteroidota > Bacteroidia > Chitinophagales > Saprospiraceae > JADJGA01. The sequence goes on along the minus strand of JALVEE010000026.1, from coordinate 3,269 downwards.
GTAAATAATAACCCACCGATGATATAGTAGAAATGTTTGATTTTAAAACCCTTTTTTTTCACTATTTGCTTATCCATTATTAATTGTTGTTTTTTACCTGAATCGATGATTATTTGATATGATTCCAATTTCCAGTCCTATAAAATTCCAAAATCTGTCTATACATTAAATAAGTTAATTCTGATTTAAGTTTTGCTACCTCCGAAGAGAACAAACGTTGTTTTGCAATTTCAAACTCAGAACTATTAGCGATACCTGTTTCCAATCTTTTTGCAGCACTTTGAAAAGATATTTTACTAAATTTATACAACTCTATAGCTGATTGATATTCTTTTTCAGCTGATTTTGTATTTTCAATTGCTTTCCATATATCAGAATACAATTGTTCTTTTTGCTTTTCTAATTTAAGCTCTTGCGTTTCAATTGCAATTTTTTTTCGTTTTATATCACTACTTACCGATGCATTATTAAATATTGGAATTAACAATCCTAATCTCACTTGTTGGCTCTGGTTATTCTTTATTTGACTGAGATAATCTAATTCAATCCCATTGAAATATCCAGTATTTAATCCGGCAGATAAATACAATCTTGGCGAAATCTTGCCTTTAGAAACCGCCAATTCCCTTTTTGATGCGTCCAACAAATAATTTTGCTGTTTCATCTCGGGTAGAAAATTGATTGCTCTGTAATTAAGGCTATCAATTTCCGGTAATAAAGTATTTATTTCAAAAGAATTCCTAGTTGTATCCAATGTTATCTTATCGTTTGCTTTCAACCTCAAAAGTTGTTTCAGTTCAAGTAATTTATCATTTTTAATGTTTATTGCTTTAGTCAAATTCAATTTATCTGCTACCCATTGACTCTTCAAATCTTGAGTTTTCAATAGCGATTCTTTCCCGACATCAACCAATTTTTGCATTCTTTTGTATTGTTTTTCCGACAGTTTTACTTGATTTTGAGCTACTTCTTCCAGACCAATACTATATAGTGTAGTATAATATGCAGTAACAACATTAAATATCAACCGGTTTTTCATCGATTCGCTCTCCTCTTTTTCAGCCAATAACAAATACTTATTGAATAGAATTCTGTTTCTTTTTACCATACCTTGAAAAATATCTATTGATGAGCTTAGCCATATATTATTTGATATTGTTTGATTAAATGTGATATCATTAGTTGTACCATCAATATTTCGACCAAAATTAATATTCAACGCACTACCAAGATTCAAGTCAGGATATATTGCGGCTTTACTTTCATCAAAATTGATTATTTGTTTTGATACCAGATTTCTTTTAATATTAAGGTCTATATTGTTATCAATTGCATACTCAATGCATTTAGTGAGATTCCATATACCTTGAGAATTAACCACAAACGGAAATAAATTAAATATTGTGAAGAGTATGGTAGAAACAAAATATTTATTCAGCTTTTTATACACAATTATCAGTTTTTTAAAAATAATTATTATTTAAATATAACTAAGCAATCGTTATGCCAAAATCATATAAGACTGTATATCTGCCACATACACAACATTCACTTGGAATATAGAAACAAATAATGTCAAATAATTAGACAGATTTTGTATGATTTCTTTACATTTTTATTATATTTGTGATATTCTTATGTCGATTTGGAGCAAAGAACAAGATAAATACTATTTCTTTGAATATAAGTGGAAATGATAATATAGGTGTATTTCATTTTTTCGCATTAAGGGTAGGAGTTAGAGGCAAGAGAACAAACGAAAAAATGAAATGCATCAGACAATAGTATGGATAGCAGTATTTTAATTAAATAACAGTATGAATAAAAAAATTCTTATTGTAGATGACAACAAAAGTGTTCTGACTGCACTTGAAATGCTGGTTCAGACAGAGTTTGATGATATATATACATTGAGCAATCCCAATAGCTTGATTTCGACTATCCAAGAACATAATATAGACGTAGTCTTATTGGACATGAACTTTAACACAAGTGTAAATACAGGTAATGAAGGCATATATTGGCTAAATGAAATAATGAAATACGATGATACAATAATCGTAATTCTGATTACTGCTTATGGCGATATTGAATTGGCGGTTAAAGCGGTAAAAGAGGGTGCATTCAACTTCATACTCAAGCCTTGGGAAAACAACAAATTACTATCTACACTACATTCTGCAATAAAGTTGAGAAAAAGCAATCTTGAAAACAATTCGTTAAAAAAAGTTAGCGATAATCTAAAACAAGAGATTACACAAACAAATTATCAAATAATTGGTCAAAGTTCTTCAATGCTTGAGGTATTGGACGTAGTGCGTAAAGTAGCAGAAACAGATGCCAATATTTTGATAACAGGGGAAAACGGTACTGGCAAAGAGTTGATCGCTCAAGAAATACATAGATTATCTAAAAGAAAAAAGGAGATACTATTAAGCGTTGATGTAGGCTCTATAAGTGAAAGTTTATTTGAAAGTGAACTTTTCGGACATAAGAAAGGTGCATTCACAGATGCAAAATACGAGAGAATAGGAAAAATTGAAGCCGCAAACAATGGGAGTTTATTCCTCGATGAAATTGCTAATATCCCACTATCTCTTCAAGCTAAATTACTAAGTGTAATTCAAAAAAGAACTATTACAAAAATAGGTGACAATAAGGCTATTCCTGTTGATATCAGATTGATTTGTGCTACCAATAAAAATCTGGAAAATATGGTAACACAAGGTTCTTTTAGAGCAGATCTTTTATACAGAATAAATACTATTAAAATTGAATTACCACCACTAAGAGAAAGAGATAATGATATCATACTGTTAGCAGAGTTTTTCTTGGATAAGTATTCTAAAAAATACGATAAACCAAGATTAAAAATTAATAAAAAAGCAAAACGAAAGTTATTGAAATACAATTGGCCGGGAAATGTACGTGAATTGCAACACAGTGTGGAAAAAGCTGTCATACTCTCTGATAACTCCACCTTGGATGATACTAATTTTACATTAAATCAACAGCCAAAAATCAAAAACAAAAGTCTCCAAGACCTCACTTTGGAAGAAATGGAAAAAATAATGATTACTAATTGCATTGACAAAGAAAAAGGGAATATGAGCAATGTAGCCAAAAAATTGGGCATAACCCGGCAAACCCTTTATAATAAACTTAAGAAATATGGGATATAAGAATTTTAATATAGCCATATCTATAAGATTGTTTTTTCTTGTACTTTTCAGTATGCTCAGCATCTATTTCTATATAGAAGATTATCC
>JALVEE010000025.1 GCA_027008645.1 Saprospiraceae bacterium | reverse complement strand
CGTACATCACTACAAACACCAATTAAAAAACAACTGCAATTGATTATCAATTATTTATGTTTTAGAAAGTCCGAAAAATAGCTGAATTTTTGTGTTTTTTTTGTAAATAATGCCAAGTTGGGTTAAGCTACTAATTAAATATTTTGTAGGATAATTATATTTCAGTTGTGTTTTAGTAACTTATTAATTAGTTATAATAGCTTATTCATTGAATAGCAGATGATAACACTAGATATAACATCATAGCCGCCTTACGTCAGGCTACGCTGCATATCATTATCCGTTATACACAATAGCCAAATAAAATAAAGAATATGAATGAAAGGAAATGTAAGAGTTTGATGATACCAATTGTGAAAAATTTTGCAAAAAAGTACGATTTTGAAGCATATAGAGCTTTCCCATCAGTTTATTATTTAAAGAGAGAGTATGAAAATTATTTTTTAAGAGTTAATCATACTTTGGGGTATTATGATAAAAAGAATCATATAGGTATTCACGATTATTTTATTCCTGATCTGATTGTGCGTCTGAATCATAGATTGGGTGATATTATATTGTCAGCAACTAATGATGCTGATTATGAGGGTTTTGTTAAATTCAATTATGAGAAAGGATATTCAAGAATTTTTAGTGAACATTGGTATAATTTTTCGAAAAATAAGATATGGGACGAATTTCACTTTGAACTTCAGGCTGAAGATGAAATGAAACTGTTTACTGAGAGATATGAAAAAATGATAATTAAGTATAGTCTTCCATTGATTGAACAAACAAAGGATTTGGCTGCATTGGAAAAAACACTGAAAGGATTGAAACCTATGGATATTACTGCTAAATTTGTTACAAGTGGAATAATTGGGAATAGTACTGCTGTAATGGTAATGACTATACTTGGAATAGAAGGAAAAGATGAAATCATAAATGATTATATTACAAAATCTGAAAATTTAATTGAATTTGATGAAAGGCGATATATTTCAGATATAAATAGACTAGAATTATATAAAAAAACAGTAGCATTGTTGGATGATAAGAGCAATATTGACTATATATTATCAGGATTGGAGAGTGGTAATTCGATGATATCTACAATGATAGAAAAAAAGAAAAATACTCAAGACGAAAAAGAAGATAATGAAGATGATACATATATGGAACCGCCGGAAGGTTTGCTTGATTATATGATTATAATAGATAGGAATGTTAGTGAGAAGATTGATGATATAGCATTTTGTCTAAAGGATAAAAAATATATAAGAGATAAAAAAGAAGAATTGTATCTTGGAGAATTGTTTGAGGGAATAAAGCACATATATATTGGGAGTACAGAGAATTATACGGTTATAGCTTTACCTTTTGAAGAGTTGGAAGTATTTGAGTCTGAATATTTGACGTTTATCGAAGAATGTCTGAGTGATTTGTTTCCTACTTCAAAGATATTTTTGATGCATATGAATAAAATTTATTCGATATACTACAGACTTATTTCAGACAAGAAGCTTTTAAGTACCGGTCTATATGGTATTGACGGAACATTTTATATTGAAGGAGAGTTGAGCGAAGAAGAACAACAATTGGCATCAAAGGAAGATCAGGAATATGATAAGATAGCTGCGTTATGGCATTATCATTTTGGTAAGATGACAGGGATAAAATCTCCATTTACTAAGGCGTTCGGAAAATTGAAAATGAAAGAAATTTAAATTACTTGAAAAGTAGTTGTAAATATATTAATTTATTGGTGAAAATCTAAATACCGTGTATAACAAGCGATATGACGCAATGGCAAATTTTCACAGAATTTCGAAGAAATTCTCCTAAAATTTAACATTGCTACTTGTTCAAAATGCTTACAGTTAGAATATTTGCCACTGCGCATATCGCAAGACCGTTGTGTACCATAAAAATTAAAATATGATTAAACTTTTTACTCAATACATACCATTTAAAGAAAGTCAACAAATGACTTTTGAGTACAATTTACGTATGAATGATATCAATCACTTTATCTCTGGAAAGTACGATTTTTATGCAGGTTTAAAAAAAGATAAACAAACGATTGAATTGCTTCTTGCTATGTCCATTTTTTATAAAAGGGTTTTAACGAATTTTGATTCTGCTAATAAATTTTCCTCTAGAATAATATTTAAATCAAATGCTAAGGCTATCCAATTGGGTACTTATGAGCTTACCTCAAAAGAAATTTATAATTTGAAGAGAGCTGTTTTGAGATTTAAGGAATTATCAAAAGAATACTCAATTCCTGTAACACTTTATCATTACACAGAAACAAAAGTATTTTTAAGAAACGTTAGAAATCTAAAAAGTTTACTAAATGAAAACTAAATGGCAAATCCATTCAAAGATGTTCGTGAACTAACTAGAGATATAGAAACATATCTCAGAAAAAATAGGTCTTCAATTTATAATAATGCTAAAAGACTGAGCGATTTTTTTGAAATGGCTTGCTATAATAACATAGTTCGTTTTTATGAGAACAACGGTTTTCAGATTAAGATAAAAAATCTAATAAGAAATAGATTTAGATATAAATGTACCACAGCAGGAAACCCTGCAAATTATTCATATTTTGAAGCTACCAAGAGTTGTTTTTCATTCGAGATTAGACATAATATCAATATAAAAAGTTATCATAATAATAATACCTATACAACACCCGATATTTGTATTCTAAAGAGTCATAGTATTAAAGTTGACAATGAATTTTATGATACCACGAGAAAATATTACTATGCCGAAAACAGAGCTCTAATAAGTTTTTGTGAAGTTAAAAACTTTAATCCATTTCCAGAGTTACTTTTCAATTTCATAGGTGTAGTAAATGAACTAAAGCCGGTACTACTGAGACAACCAAAGTATTATGGTAAAAACCATATTGCAACATCTCTGATGATGTCGGGAAAAGCTAATAAACACGCTAATAGAATAATTGATAATTTACATAGCCGATATCATTTGAACTTAATAAGTGATTTGTTTAATATCGGAGGCATTAAATTTGGAAAGAGAGGTATTAAAAAATTTAAGTCCGTATGAATACAGGTTTACAATAAATAATACAGTGCAATATTTTTCGGGATAACTATTATATTTATACGATATGTGCAAATTAACTAATAGGAAAAAGAAAAGAAAATGGGATGGTATACTGAATTAAAAATTGGAGATAATTATTGGGTCTGGAGAAAGAACCTTCCTCTTGAGGTACCTTTACTTTATTTTGGGAAACACAAGTTGTGTTATAATGAAGATTTAGAAATAGATTTAAAGAACAATAAGCAATTTGTTGGGTATGAAGCAACTGTTGGACAAGTAATCTCGAATCTTAATAATCTTGGATTAACACTTGATTTTTTTATTTCAACTTATGCTTCCTATCGGGAAAATTTGAATAGTTGGGGAATTTCTTTATTAAATGGTAGAAAACTATATTATAAGTACAATGATAAAAAATCAGCAGAAGATTTAAAGAAAATAAGAAAAATAAATATTTGGATAAAACGAATAGAAGAGGGAAGTGCAAAAAAAGATATTCAAAGTGCAATATCTATTTTAAAAGATAAAATTATTATAGACTCTGCATTAGCTGAGGATGAAGCACTTATTCCAAGTATTATAAATGTAAGAATAAACCAAGATTTTAATGAACCAAATTTTATTGAAGCAACAAACTTTGGAGTGTTTTTAGAATATGCACATAATTACTTACCTGAGATAGCTTGGTTGTATGAAGTCAGATTAGTTCTTGAAACGTTAGGTAAAAGAACTAAGGTGAAACTTGATTTAAAAGAATGGGTTTATGAAGGTGGAGACATAGATATAATAAAAGATTCAATTGAAGGTTTAGCATTAAAAGCAAAAACATATGGCAAAACATTTAGTGCAATACTAGAAGGAAATCATACATTCAATAAAGAATATGAAAGGACACAACTAATTGAAAAATGGAATTACCTAATAGGTTTAGATGACAAGGATATTTATAAAGGTTCAAAACTTGAAGTATTTATTGAGACATTGTTCCATAAAAAATTTGGATTTGAAGTTTTAGCAAAAAATCTTTTGGTTGAAACTCAAGAATTAGATCTAGTTATTAAAAACACATCTAAAAACGAATTTTTAAAATCATTAGCAAGCCCTTTTATTCTAATTGAATGTAAAAATTGGACTTCACCAGTTGGAGTATCCGAAGCTAGAGTATTTGAAAGTAAGTACCGTGAATCTGGGAATAAGGTTAATTTGGGGATATTTATTGCTTTGAATGGAGTTACTAAACCTTTCAAAAAACATCTTAATAATCTAATTAGAGATGGAATAAATTTAATAGTAATAGATAACAAAAATATTGATGAGTATTTATATAGAGAAGATTTGGATATTAGTAACTGGCTAGAACAGTTAATATCTAAACAATTTATTTTGAAATAATCAATAATCATAACAAGTCATTGTTTTTAAGCGAAATTAGTGAATATATTGATAAAAATTTATTAAATATTTTAGATTCAGAAATTAAATTATCTAATAATTAAAATTGATAAATTGAATACATAAAAATACGGTACACAACAAGCGATGATGACGCAATGGCAAATTTTCACAGAATTTCTAAGAAATTCTCAGAAAATTTAACATTGCTCTTGTTCAAAACGCTGACAGTTAGAATATTTGCCACTGCGCATATCGCGAGACCGTTATGTGTCAGCTTGGGATATACTTTTGCTGGATATTTAAACAGCTTAATGAACGTTCGTGAGCTTAATCTCCAGAAAAAACATCATTTCGCTGACAGTATTTTTAAAACGCAATAAGGCTTGTGAATTTTAAACGTAGAATTCGGCTAAATCTCGGTAAAATGCGTGAAGCCTAAGGATTGGAAAAGTTAAAAATTCGCTCCATAACGTTTCAAAATTACCCGGAAAAGTAGAACAAGCATTCGAAGTCTAAATTTCGCCAAAATCAAGGTGGGCTTGAGGATTTTCGAAATGAGATGTGCTCTTGTTGGTTCAGCAAAAAAAGTAAAAATTGCCAACCCGCTTTTTTGGTTCAAGTATAAATCTTAAGGCATAAATTTAAACGAAAATCAGGCTTTAAATAGCTTAAAAATGTAGATTAATCGCTTGGGGTCGGATAGATTTAGGTAAAAATTCTTAAATTTGGGGGTTGGTAAAAGGGCATTATTCTTTTTAGTGGAAAAATCGATCAAAATTCGTTAAAAACGGATTATTGTCTGAGCCCTGACGAAGTCGGGCGAGTTTTAAGACGTTTAGAATTTTGAGTGATTTTGGAGCGTTAAAAAAAGAATACAGCCTTGATTTTTTACTTTACTTTTTTATCAAGAAAAAAGTGAAAAGAGGTTTTTGGCACAACGCAATTTTACTTTTTTGCGATGGGAATAAATCTTGATTTGGCTGGGTAAAATGTGTTTAAACCGCTCGGATTCGGATTTTTTAAAGAGTAAATGTTAAAATGATGTTTTTCTTGGGGTAAAAAGCGTGAGGATTAGTCAAATTCGAGTTTATCTTAAGTAAAAGGA
>JALVEE010000024.1 GCA_027008645.1 Saprospiraceae bacterium | reverse complement strand
GGATGGCAGATGGCCGGTGACCTTCGTGTGGGCGACGAGGTCCTCACCTATTCCGGCTCCACGACCGTCCTGCGCACGCGGAACATAGCACAACCTCAGGTTGTTTATAACCTTGAAGTAAAAGACCTGCACAACTTCCTCGTGGGGAATGGGGTGGTGGTGCATAATAATTGCGAGATATTAAAGTCTATTGTAAAAGGCTTAAAGAATGTCGGCAAAAAGTATCATTATGCAAATTACAAATGTAAAGACTATGCAAAAGCCGTGAGAAAGTATCTAATTAGGAAAGGGGTTAAAAATCCAACTACAGCAGTATATAGAGTGTATAAAAAAGAGGGGGGGAGAGTTAATTGTCGTATTTATCATAATGGAAAGGAAATTTCCACAAATGGTTTACATGTAGGTATTCCTATCAATGGTAAAATGTATGATAATATGCACCCTGAAGGGCTAGATATTGATATATGGGAAAATCTATTTGACTATCCATTTAAAGATAGTGAGTATATTTTGAAATTTGATATAATTGAGGCAACAGAGAGCATAGATAAATTTTTGTAGATGAAAATAAATAATGGTTTAGTTTATTTTTTTACTGAGTGGGTGTTTAAAGATGTGCCGCTAGTAAAAGGTTTTGATAGGGTATCTGAGATACATTATTTTCTTTATGGATATCAAACCTCGGAGTATAATAATTACGTAAGCAATGGTAATGGATATTGGATTTCTGATTTTATGATTTATTGCGATTCTATTCTGCATGAAAAACTAAAGAACCACCCGGATTACAATTCAGGTTTTTCTTATTATAATAAGATTCAACTTATTCAAAAAGATGATAATGACGGACTTATTATTTTTTATGATTTGTTCAAAGAATTTATGAGATCTATTGATCCTAAAATTATTGATAATTCTGATGGATAAGAAAATGCCATCTATTATGTTTTGCTTATGATTAGGGGTTGGCGTTAGTATTAGCTGAGGCCTGAGCTGTCCTCAATTTCAGGACAGCACGTTAAGAAATCATTTTTTCTTAATTAACTGTTATAAACGTGTGCGATACAAATCGCACCAAAGCGTCTCTGCGTTATTATTAGCCCTGCACTTCGCTATCGATCGCCCAGATCTACGACATTTCTACGAGACGATCATAAAATGGTTAAAACCATTGCAGGTTTTCGCTTGTACCCTTCCCCACGGTTAAAACCGTGGGCTATGTTTTGCGTCTGTTAGAGGGCATTGAATCGGGGAGATTGCAAAGTGCCCTGGTAGTACGATAAAATGAGTCCTTCGACAAATGATTGCCATCCCGTAATTTGTAAGGTTTGAGTTATTTGACTCATTTTGCGTGAGCCTATACGGAATATAGGCGGAGGTGTTTTTAGAAGAAATGCTTCCCCCTACACCTCACCTATTCCGGCTCCACGACCGTCCTGCGCACGCAGAACATAGCACAACCTCAGGTTGTTTATAACCTTGAAGTTAAGGACCTGCACAACTTCCTCGTGGGGAATGGGGTGGTGGTGCATAATGGGTGTGTCTGTTTCCCATTAGACAAGGTTGTTAGTTGGGCTTGGAAAAGCGGTAAGACTTTTGGCCATACTTTTAAAATGCACGGTAAGAATCAATACAAAAAATTAATAGGAAGATTAAGTTCTGGGGCGTCTAAACAAGGACATTTTTTGGATAATGAAAAAGCTGCAAAATTTCTTGAATCTATACAAGCAGAAATCTCAATAATGAAGCCGGGCACCTCAAGGGTATTTCACGGCTTGCCTACTGGTGTTGGCGAGGTATTAACAAAAAATGCTACTGGAAAGGTGGTAAACATTGCCACCACGAGTGTTAGGGTTGTTAGAGGAAGCTCAAAATCAAGGTCTTTCATTAAAACAGCATATCCCTTCATAAACTAAGTTATTAACAAAATGAAAATAAATATCAATGCTCCTCTTACCACTGAAGTAAAAGAAGATTATTCAGGAAATAATCATTGTATAGATGTATTT
>JALVEE010000023.1 GCA_027008645.1 Saprospiraceae bacterium | reverse complement strand
TTCTATAATTATATTTCCTTTATTTGTTATAGTAACCTTTCCGCCAAAGGCTTCTATATTACCAGCCCCTTCTTTATTTTGTAATTGTAAAGTATTAGCCAACACATTAATGCTGTTATCCTCTGCGCTTATGGTTAATAAACCGGCTTTAATATCGGAAAGAGAGGTTATTTGTTTAGCAACTGCCTCACCAGTTATATTTACATCTGAGTAAATTGCTAATTCTTTTTTACCATCTTCATTAACATTTACATCTAAGATATCTGCTAATTGTTCTTCTAAAGTGGCGGTATCAACAGAAGAATCATTGATATTAGCCAATTGAGTTTCGGAAGGACTATACCAGCTTATAAATACAAAGACTAGTATGTGGTCACTGTCAGCTTTTTTATCTTCTAAAGCTCTACCAATTACCCAACCTTCTTCTATAGCTTTTGCCGCAAAACCTGGGTTGGCAGAAGATACAGTTAATAAGTCGCCTGCTTTTATAACACCGTTAGAATCATCAACTTTAACAGGAACACGTCCGCTTAAAGCTATAGGTACTTCTTTTATAGATTGGCAAGTAGCTACCTTGTCTTGTATGGTACCTAAGACTGGTTGTGAAAGCACTTCTGTAGGATTATCTTGGTAAGTATTGAATAATTCTTCTTCTTTCTCAGCTATTTCCTGGTCTATTTTGTCTTTTAAAGCTTTGGTTTTTTCTTGCTCTTTATATAGCTCATTAACTTGTTTTTTAGCAATCTTACGTATTTCGTCTTTTATTAAGGATAACTTTGCTTCTTCTGCATCTGCCTCTACCTCGCTACAGAAGTCACTTCTAAAGCTCCCTCCTCCTAATAAAAACCCTGGTTTTGTAGATACAATACCTAAAACAGGGTTTTCTTTAGTAGCTCTTTCTACACGGTAGCCTTCAATTGCTGGATCATTTACTAAAGAAACAACTTCTCCTGCACTTAAATCTTCTTGAGTTGTTGGATACATTTCCGCTAAGTCAAATTGGTTGGCATCAAAAGTAGTGTTGCCATCTACTGACCCATCACTTGAAAAACGAGCGACCTCAGTAGAGTCTGTAAATACAGATATGTAATTACCGGTATTATTGTGTTCAAAATAACTATCTCCAGAGTCATTGCTATCTAAAGCTAAATCCTCTCCTGTTTCTAAACTTAAACCAGAACCGCTTACAGCTATTTCTCCTGTTCCATAAGCTTTTAAGGTTAAATCGTTATTTTCAAAACTTTCACCCGCCTCTATGGTTAAAGGTCCATAACTTTGGATTTTGCTAGAGGTTTGGTTAGTCAAAATTACATCATAAGCAAAACTTACATCCCCCGCTGCAGTAAACTCATGAGGTACAGCTGAAGTTATTTTTGTAGTACCAACTTTAAATACATCAGAGCCATTATCATATAAAGCTAATAAATTACCTGTTAAAGTAGCATTAGAACCAATATCTATTTTAACTAAATCTCCGGTAGCAGTAGTAGCAGACCCAGGATTCCAATAAAAGTTAGCTAAAGATCCCGTAGTAAGCGCTGTGGAAGTTGAAGTCAGTTTTAGAGCGTCTCCTGTTGTTAAACCATTAAAATTTAAGTCTAAACCTGTTCCGGTAGTAATACTGTTACCCGTTATTTCTAATGCTGTAGTTGTATCAGAAGATACTATATCTAGTTTGGCACTAGAACTTGTTGTTCCAATTCCTACGTTTCCATTACTCCCATCTATGAACAATCTTGTTGGAAATGAGATTCCAGAAGCTCCAGTAGTAAGACCTGTAACCGCTTTAAAGTGTATATTACCATTAGCTAATATCATACCAGAAGCCTCTGTGGAACGAGCTGTATAAGTACCTATATCATGAAATACTCCTGCTGTTATTGCCCCCCAATCATCATCGTCAGCATACCCACTACCCGTTAGGTATAGACCTTCCCCTGATTGACCAATACTTCTCCCTACTGATATCCCGCCTGATTGCCCATGAGTAACAGTTAACTTATTTACTGGGCTTGTTGTCCCTATTCCCACATTTCCTGAATTAATTGTAAGATATGTAGTTGAAGCATGCCCCCAAGATTGGATGTTATTATAAGGATCTCTTTCCCACCAAGTTCTTGTATCAGTTCCTGGAGTGCCATAAGAAGAATCTATACTAATACCATCGTGTAATCGGGCGCTAGTCCAGTTAGTACCTGTAGCATCTCTATATAACCATTGTCGGGCTCTAAATTGGCTGGTATTAGTTTCTCCTTCTAGTTCAAATAATAATTGAGAATCACCAAAGGTGCCTCCTAAAGCAGTGGTCTCGTTTACATGCAATTTGGCATTAGGACTTAATGTCCCTACTCCCACGTTACCAGACCCTTGTATCACTACACGAGATTCCGTTGTTACACCATCAGAAGTTCCGGCAAAAATTATGTCTCTTTCTGCAGAGGTTCTTGGTTGAATTACTAAATGACCTAATTCCGAGGAAGCACTCCAACCCTCAAAATCTTGAGATGTAGTATAGATCAAAGGGTTGTGTTGAGCATCTACAAAAGCTGTTTTTGCTCCTCTAGCAATTTCCAAAATACCCGTATCTGCTGTATTATCTACTCCTATTTTTACATCCCCAGAAACTTCCAATTTATATCCAGGGTTTGTTGTTCCTATTCCCACATTACCTGAGGAGTCTATTCTAACTCTTTCGCTATTGTTAGTACCTAAGACTAAAGGTTTCGCATTTTGTCCTGTTCCTATAACAAGACCGTTTATTGTTCCAGTACCGTTATTGAATAAACCAAGTTCACCCCACCCCCCTAGAGTTAAGCCATACCTAGAAGTTGTTCTTGTTGTTCCGTGATAAAGAAGAGAAATAGCTCCTCCATCATCTCCTACCGCAGAAAAACCCGTATAATTAGTACTTGTAGCAACTTCTGTTTTTACCCTTGCATCTGTAGTATCTGAATATACATGTAATAAAGTGCTTGGACTTGTTGTCCCAATTCCCACATTACCTGAGGAGTCTATTCGTAACCTATCCGCCCCACTTGTTGCAAATTGTAGGGTGTCTGCAGATGCGCGGTAAAGCCCCGTATCCAAATCCCCCTCAAATGTATACACGGGATTCGTTGCTGATCCAGTACCAAAGTAAACTGCAGCATTACCTACAGACTGATTACCAAGTATGGCGCGTGACGATAAGATAGATGTACGTAATCCCCCTGCTACAGCAAAACGTAATTCATCAGCTGCATAGTAAATACCCGTTGTTCCATCTGAAGAAAATGAATATGTAGGAGCACCAGAATTTCCGTTAGGAACAAAGATTTGACCAGAAGCAACTTCAAGACTTGCTGAAGGTGAAGTGGTTCCTATTCCTATATTACCTCCGTTATCTAAAACTAATTGGCTTGTAACCCCATCTACATTTAATACTAAATCACCTGTTGAATCTACTGTGAAATCAGCATAAATAGAGTTTGGCGTATTTGTTAATCTTAATTGCGAACCTGCTGAATCCACTATTTCTGTTTTAACAGCAGGAGCTGTAGTACCTATTCCTAAATTACCTGATTTAAGTAAGGTTAAAGCATTTGCTCTATTACTGGTAGAAGTACCATTACCTACAACAAAGAGCGGATCTGTATCCGTCCATAAAGTACCAGAACCAAAACCTAAATTATATCTACCTACAACAAAAACGTTATTAGATGCCGCAATGGTTTCTCTACCAAAAGAGGTAGAATATTGTCCTGAAGAAGTTGTAGCGTAACCAAAACTCATAGAATAAGTGTTGCTAGCAGTGGTATTGTAACCAAAGGCGCTAGAATCTAAACCAGTAGCATCATTTCCATAACCTATGGAAGTGGCGTTACTAGCAGTAGCAGTACCGTTAGTACCTAAGACTATAGAGTAGTCACCACTTGCAGTACCATTTCTACCTAAAGCAACACTGTAATCTCCTATATTAGCATCATCCCATTGAGTAGAAGTCACGTAACCCGCTCTAAAAGCAGCTTTTCGTGGATACCAAATTAAACGAGTACCAAGACCAGAAGTAGATAAGGTTGTTCCAGAGCCAAAAGTCCCCTTAGCTAATATGCCTCCATCAGAATCTAAAGATAATTTGAATTCGGGAGTTGTAGTGTCTATACCTATATCCGTTCCGTCATAATAGATATTAGAATTAGCTAAACCATCTGATGAAGAGAAGTATGGAATATAGTTTGTTGTACCGGAGGACGCTGTTACTAAACTTGTCCCCCATACATTTGGATCTATCTCATCTGTTCTAAGGTACCCACTGCTATCTAGTATTACTACTGAATTGTCGCTTCCTGTTCCTATATTACTTGCAGATATTAAGGATGAGAATGTTGCTGTACTCCCTACTCCTAATGTCCCATTTACATCTAGTTTGTAACTAGGTGATGTGGTTCCTATTCCTACATTTCCTGAGGAATCTATAACCAATCTATCATTTGTTCCTAAAGAAGTATTATCACTAATCTTAAATTTATCACTATCACTACTATCTATTCCTATAGTCCATTCATTACCATCACTATCAAACTGTATGGAAGCATCTCCTGTTGAACCTACTTCTATCTCAAAAGGTGTTGTTGAATCTGTATTATAAGGAGTTAACTTCCATAAACCTGTATTACTTACAGTAAGGTACTGTTGTCCTCCTGCTTGGGTTCCAGTTCCTCTTTCAAGTTCAAATATGTTTTCTGTTTTAGCATTTGGTTGATAAACATCTAAAGAAGCTGTTGGATCAGTACCAATACCAAATTCAGCCTCCCCAGAAGTTCCATCTAAATATAAAGCCTGTTGCCCATTAGCTACAAAAACTAGTTTGTCGGCAGAATTCCTATATAAACCAGTGTTTGTATCATTTGAAAAGGATAAAGAAGGAGCACCAGCAGAGCCATCGGGTAAATATAAACTACCACTTGCTATTTCTAAAGAAGCAGCGGGCGCTGTAGTACCTATTCCTATCCTAGAGTTACTTGTGTCTAAGTTAAGAAGCCCTCCTTCTATATTAAGAGCTGTTGTTGAAGTGTCTGCTAAATCAAGTGTGCTTGCATTAGATAGTGTTAGTGTAGCCGCATTTATAGTTAGTGAATCTCCACTTGCATCTCCTAAGGTTGTGTTCCCATCTATGGTTAGAGAGTTGTTTATTGATGTTGTACCTGTTGTAGCCCCTATCTCTATTGTAGTTGCTGCTCCCCCTATGTTTAGTGTTGTTGGTGTGGTATTTAATAAGTTAAATGTTGTTTGTGTGCTGGTTATGTCTCCTCCGTTTACTGCTATGTCCCCTGTTAGCGTTGTGTTTCCTGTTACTGCAAGTGTTGATCCTAAGGTAGTCGCTCCTGATACATTTAGTGTTCCGTTTACATCTAGTTTGTAACTAGGTGATGTGGTTCCTATACCATAGTTGCCTCCCGTATAGTATATGTCTGTATTTGTTATGGAACTGCTGTTGTCTGCATAGGTTAAGTATCCTGTTGTTAAACTGTAGTTTAAGTCATCACTACCATTTGTATCATAACTGGATATGTCTAGCTTCTTTACTTGGTTACTCCCATCTAGTGCTAGTACTGTGC
>JALVEE010000022.1 GCA_027008645.1 Saprospiraceae bacterium | reverse complement strand
TAAAAAAGGGTATTAACTAACTAAAATATACGTGCCGTAGGTAAGTAATGTTGCCCACATCAACAAAATTTCTTGTAATAAAGCGAAAAAATGAAATGCACCTATCTTCTTTTATTTGAAAAATAATAAAAAATAATTGAGCATATATTTGCCTTATTAAAAAAGATTTTATCTTTGACTTTTTAATAATTATTATAACTACTTAGTGTCTGCCCGAAAACACATCAAATTTGAAATTGGTTCTTTTTGTCATCTTTTGACTTTTTTTAAAGTGATTGATACTGATGCATCAAATCATTGTAAAAAAATCAAAATCTAAACAAAATTTATCATAATTTCAAAAATTGTCTATTTGCTGGCAGACACTACTCAATATTTAAAGCATTTATTATGTCTGCACTAACTGCGATTTCTCCTATTGATGGAAGATATTATTCAAAAACTGAACCTTTGAGTCAATATTTCAGTGAGTTTGCCTTGATAAAATACAGGGTTTTTGTTGAAATAAAATATTTGGCAGCTCTAAAAAATAGAGGGCTAAAGGAATTGGAAAATTTGAGTGAATCTGATATCGAAAGTCTGAACTTTATTCACAGCTCATTTAATATTGATAATGCAGAAAAGGTAAAAGAAATAGAGAGAATAACAAATCACGATGTTAAAGCAGTTGAATATTATATTAAAGAGAAAATGAAGAGTTTGGGCTTGACAAAGTATCTTGAATTTGTGCATTTCGGCCTTACTTCGCAAGATATAAACAATACAGCCTTTCCGTTGATGATCAATGATGCCATAAACGAAGTTATTTTACCCAAACTTAATAATTTGGTTGAAATATTGAAAGCCAAATCTATGGAGTGGAAAGATATCCCAATGTTGGCAAGAACACATGGACAACCGGCATCGCCGACGACATTGGGCAAAGAGATATTCGTATTTGTTGAAAGGATAGAGGAACAGATTGATCTGCTCTCAAATATCAAAATCAAAGTAAAATTTGGTGGAGCAACCGGAAATTTCAATGCTCATTTGGTTTGTTATCCGGAAATTGATTGGAGGGAATTCGGTGATAATTTCACTAAAGAATATCTTGGTTTGTCCCGTTCAAAACATACTACTCAAATAGATCATTATGATAGTTTAGCAGCGATTTTTGATTCTTTTTCAAGAATTAACACTATTTTGATAGATTTTGCACGGGATATTTGGCAATACATTTCTATGGATTATTTTAAGCAAAAAGTGATGGCAAATGAAGTGGGGTCTTCCGCAATGCCTCATAAAGTTAATCCTATTGATTTTGAAAATGCTGAGGGGAATCTGGGAATGGCAAATGCAGTTTTCAGGTTTTTGTCAATGAAGTTACCCATTTCCAGATTGCAAAGAGACCTTACGGATAGCACTGTTATTAGAAATGTAGGTGTTCCTTTTGGCCATGTGTTGATCGCTTTGGGATCATTGGAAAAGGGAGTGTCCAAACTGATACTGAATGAAAGTAAACTGTATGAAGATTTGGATCAAAATTGGGCTGTTGTGTCAGAGGCTATTCAAAATATACTTCGTAAAATATCATATCCTCAACCCTATGAAACATTAAAGAAATTGACGAGAGGTAATGCCAATATCGATAAGAAATCAATACACGATTTTATAGATACATTGGATGTTGACCAAAGTTTAAAAGAGAAAATGAAAGAAATCAGTCCGTTTAATTACACAGGATACAAATTGGATTAATATATGCTAAAATGCCTTAATTCAGCATCTATCTTGCCATTCATCATCTTTACTTTCTTTGATGGTTTCAGCCCAAATTGCTTTAAAGCGGGGATATTTCCTGAAAAAATCCAAGCATCGCATGGGGCACAATCCTGTTTTAGCTTATCACCGATTTTCTTGTAAAATTTGATGATTTCATCTTCTTTAAGGCGAATATCATAAGGTGGATTCATAATAATGAAAGGATTTTCACTACAAGATTCAATTTTGAAAAAATCTTTTTTAACAATGGTGACATCGTTGCCATAGGGTAGGATAGAAAGATTCTTTTTTGTCGCAAATACTGCTTTTCTGGAAATATCAGAGCCCGAAAATATAATACTTGGCGGTATAACGGAATCCTGTGCTTTTTTCTTTATATCTTTCCAAAGCCTTTCCTTATAGTTGGTCCAATTCATAAAACCAAAATGCTCTCTCATTAGATTAGGAGCCATATTTATATTAATCATCAATGCTTCAGTAAGTAAAGTGCCGCTCCCACACATAGGGTCAAAAAAATGCTTTTTAGTAGTGAAATCTGTATTTAGAAGTATTCCGGAAGCTAATACTTCACTCAAAGGCGCATCAAGACTTTCGACTTTGTAGCCTCTTTGATGCAAGGACGTACCGGAACTGTCCAATGAAATCTCTACTGTTGTATTGTATATTCTTACATTAAATTTAGCATTGGGATTGTATGTGTTTACATTAGGTCTTCTACCGTATTTTTCCCTAAACTTATCAGCAATTGCATCTTTAACTTTATAAGCGACATATTTTGAATGTCTGAAAATATCAGATGTCACATTAGTATCAATGGAAAATGTTTGACTTAGCTTGAAATATTCCGGCCAATCGATTTCTTTAGCTTTACGATAAAGTTCATCCTCATTTTTTGCATCAAAACTTTTAATTGCTACCAATATTCTAATGGCAGTGCGCAGATGCAAATTCGCCTTATATAGCAGTTCTAAGTCACCATGAAAAACAACAGCTCTTTTTACTATTTCAATATTCTTACCTCCAATATTCTCAATCTCTTTACTTAAAACGGCTTCGAGCCCCGTCAATGTTTTCGCTATCAGTTTCACTATATTACTTATTTTTGTTTTTATTCCTTATTTTAGCATTCCTATCGCAACCATCGCAACCCCTTCGCAACACATCGCAACAATTCGCAACCCATCGCAACAATCGCAACACATCGCAACAATCGCAACCCCTCGCAACAAGTCGCAACAATTCGCAACCCCCTCGCAATACATCGCTCCCCTCGCAACCTTCGCACCCTCGCAACATATCGCCCCATTCGCAACAATCGCAACACACCGCCCCCATCGCAACCCCTCGCAACAATTCGCAACAATCGCAACCCCTCGCAACCCTCGCAACCCCCTCGCAATTACGTCTGTATCACTCCTACATTAAATCTTTCGATTTTAGCATTATTCGCTGCTTCAAGAGCTTTTGAGATATACGATCTCGTCTCTAAAGGATTTATTATTTCATCTACCCACAATCTCGCTGCTGCATAATATGGAGAAGTCTGCCTATCGTAGTTTGCTTTTGTTTTTTCAAATAGTTTCTTTTGTTCTTCCGGTTTAGGTTCTTTACCTTGTTTTTTCAAAGCGGAAACCTGTATTTGTGTTAAAACTTTAGCTGCTTGTGTTCCACCCATTACGGCGATTTTAGCACTTGGCCATGCGTATATAAATCGCGGATCATATGCTTTACCACACATTGCATAGTTTCCTGCACCATATGAATTACCTAAGATTATTGATATTTTTGGGACGGTGGAGTTAGAAACTGCATTTACCATTTTAGCCCCATCTTTGATTATTCCACCGTGTTCTGATCGTTTTCCTACCATAAAACCCGTAACATCGTGCAAAAAAATCAAGGGTATCTTCTTTTGATTGCAGTTCAAAATAAATCTGGTAGCCTTATCGGCGGAATCAGAGTAAATAACTCCACCGAATTGTAGTTCTCCTGTAGCAGATTTCACGACTTTTCTTTCATTTGCCACTATTCCGACAGACCAACCGTCAATTCTCGCATAAGCTGTAATAAGAGTTTTTCCAAAACCATCTTTGTAATAAGTCAACTCAGAACCATCAACAAGGACTTCAAGCAATTCTTTCATACTATATGGTTTTGTTCTGTCTTCGGGAAATATTTTGAATAGCTCTTCTATTTTCCTTTTGGGCTCTTTTGGTTCAATTCTATCAAGACCGGCTTTTGGTCTATCTCCGGTTTTGCCTATTAGATTTCGTATTAAATCCAAAGCTTCGTGATCATTTTTTACTTTATAATCCACAACTCCGGAAATGTCGGTTTGAGTATGCGCCCCGCCAAGAGTTTCTTGATCTACCGTTTCCCCAATAGCGGCCTTAACTAAAAATGGTCCGGCAAGAAAAATTGATCCTGTAGTTTCAATTATAATAGATTCATCAGACATAATAGGTAAATATGCACCACCTGCAACACAGCTACCCATTATAGCGGCTATTTGGAGAATTCCTCTCGAAGACATTACGGCATTATTTCTAAATATCCTGCCAAAATGCTCCTTGTCAGGAAATATTTCATCTTGCATCGGTAAATAGACTCCCGCACTATCGACAAGATATATTATCGGTATATTATTTTCCATTGCAATTTCTTGTGCTCTAAGGTTCTTTTTGCCTGTCATTGGAAACCATGCTCCTGCTTTAACAGTAGAATCATTGGCTACAATCACACACAGGCGGCTTTCAACATATCCAAGTCCCGTAACAACTCCGGCTGCCGGGCACCCTCCATGTTCTTGATACATTTCGTCAGCAGCAAACAAGCCAAATTCAAAAAACTTTGTATTTTTATCTATTAAATACTCAATTCTTTCCCTTGCTGTTAGTTTCCCTTTTTCGTGCTGCTTTTCGATTTTAGCTTTACCGCCACCCAATTTTATTTTTTCTCCTTTATGTTTTAGCCTACTCAATAGAAGTTTATTCGCATCTTCGTTTATTTTATATTCTAAACTTTTTTTATCCATTTATGATAATTTTTAAACTGATTTTAATTGCTCTAATGATTTACTAATATACTATCTTAATTTTTCTCATCGTAAAATTCAAAATGTAAATATACTCAAACAATTTAGCTTTTTTAAATTTATATGGGCGCATTTCATTTTTTCGTATTGAATGATATTGTTTCTACTTATAATTATATCAGTTCGCTCCCCCCCTATTAAAAATTTATCCTACATTGTTCACAGATACTTTCTATTACTAACTCAAACTATCTGCTACTAAAGAAAATACTTAAGATTTTTATACCTCAAAAATTTGGATACCTATACTCGGTAAAAAATTCCTGTTGTTTCCTTCTCAATTGGTAATTTAAAATCTCACTTCGTACCCCTGCGAATAATGCGGGTTGAGCTTAAATTTTATATATGCATTATATGTTATTTTAAATTTTATTCGAAAAAAAGCAATATTTTTTGAATTTATTGTCAATTATAGGCAAGGGTTTAATTTTTTTTGGATATATCTATTGAAAATGTTTTTTATTTTTTAATTTTATAAAAAGGAAACAGGATGAGAAAGTATTTTAGTTTTAGTATTTTGATTTTATTAATCGCAATGTCAGTGATATCTTGTGATAAACAAGATGTAGTGAAGATTACAGACATTGTACCTGAGATCGAGCCCAAAAAGGATACAATTTATCAAGATGCCTTGTTGATGAGTTCCGGCAAAATAATATTTGACAGTGCATTTATCGAAACTGTTTATACTGAGGATAGTACGATTGATAATTATTCGCTTACAGTAAAATCAAGTTTGATTAATGCCGGAGGTTATTTGTTTTTAGCAGCTT
>JALVEE010000021.1 GCA_027008645.1 Saprospiraceae bacterium | reverse complement strand
CCGGATTATTCACAAATTTTATTTATATTATTGATGTAGGAAAACTAAAAAATGAAATACACCTCCTTTATATTATTATTATGATTATTTGGATATAATGCTTAATTTTGCGTGGCTTTGACTTATTTATATATCTGAAGTTAAACATTTTTAACTTAATTTAGTTATTTTGCTATAAACCTTTTTTAAGAAAAGAGATAAAATGAAGAAATTAGAATCCGAAATAGTTTATGATAAACTGAAACATAATTTTAATGATATTTTGAATCTTGTAGGAGAAGATACCTCAAGGAATGGTTTGATCAAAACCCCGCATAGAGCAGCTAAATCTATGCAATTCCTCTTGAAAGGCTATGACCAAGATCCTGATGCCATTATTCAGAAAGCAATGTTTGATGAGGAATACAGTGAGATGGTGATTGTGAAAGATATTGAACTATATTCACTGTGTGAACATCATCTGCTTCCTATATTTGGGAAAGCTCATGTTGCTTATATTCCAAATAAATCAATAGTCGGACTGAGTAAAATCGCCAGAGTAGTAGATGTTTTTGCCAGAAGGCTCCAGGTTCAGGAAAGATTGACGAATCAAATCTTGGAGTCTCTTCAGAAAAACTTAAAGCCTCTCGGAGTAGCTGTGGTAATTGAAGCACAGCATATGTGTATGATGATGAGGGGGGTTCAAAAGCAAAACTCTGTGACTACTACATCTGCATTTCGAGGAGCTTTTAATAAACTTGAAACACGGAGTGAATTCTTAAGACTTATAAGTAATGATTTACACTAAATTAAAATAAATATAAAATGATAGCATACGTTTTTCCGGGGCAAGCTTCCCAATTTGTAGGAATGGGCAAAGATTTATATGAAAATAGCCCGGTAGCAAAAGAACTATTTGAAAGAGCAAATGAAATTCTGGGATTTAGAATTTCGGATGTTATGTTTGAAGGTACTCTTGAAGAGTTAAAGCAAACCAAGGTCACACAACCTGCGGTTTTTTTACACTCATATATAAGTTATGTAGTAAATGGAGATAAATATTCTCCGGATGTTGTCGCCGGACATTCTCTTGGTGAGTTTACAGCTTTGGTAGCAAATGGTACTTTGAATTTTGATTCGGGCTTGAGATTGGTTCAAATAAGGGCAAACGCTATGCAAAAAGCTTGTGAAGCGGAACCGAGTACCATGGCCGCAATACTTGGACTTGAAGATGATATAGTGAAAAATGTTTGCGATAGTATTGAAGACATTGTTATTCCTGCCAACTATAATTGTCCGGGACAATTGGTTATTTCAGGATCGATTGAAGGTATAAATAAAGCTATCGAAAAGTTGAAAGAAAAAGGAGCGCGTCGTGCTATTGCATTACCTGTGGGAGGAGCTTTTCACAGCCCTTTTATGGAGCCTGCAAAAGAAGAATTGGCTGCGGCTATTGAAAATACTGAGTTTAATACACCGAAAATGCCTATTTATCAAAATGCAACAGCTAAAAGGGAAATATCTCCGGAAAAAATAAAAGAAAATCTTGTGAAGCAATTGACAGCACCTGTATTGTGGACCCAAATTATGCAAAATATGATAGCAGATGGAGTAAAACAATTCGTAGAAGTTGGGGGTAATGGAAAAACACTGGTTAATTTTGTAAAGAGAATAGACAGAAGTTTGCCTACAGATGCAATTTGATTTTTTTTGATTTGTTTCTGAAAGAAAAAATTTTTTAATTTACTTTAAAAAATAAGATTTATTTTTTTTGCGTTATACCAAAAACTATTAAATAAAAAATATTTTTATGCAGGTTGATGAATATACATTGGAAAAAGGAAATTTTTTGGTGTCACAACCATTTATGCTTGAAGGAAGCTTTAGGAGAACAGTTATTTTTTTGGCTGAATACAACGAAAAAGGTGCTTTAGGATTTATTATTAACAGACCAATGGATTATAAAGCTGAAGAATTGATGATGGATTTTCCCCCATTTGGAGATTCTGCATATTTTGGTGGTCCCGTTGCCACAAATACGATTCAATATGTACATTTAAGGGGAGATATACTTGATGATAGTATTGAAATCATAAACGGGATATATTGGGGAGGTGATTTTGAAAAATTAAAAATTCTTATTCAAGAAGGACTTATAACTGATAAAGAACTTAAGTTTTATGTTGGGTATTCCGGGTGGTCAGCCGGACAATTGGAAGATGAAATCAAACACGGTTCGTGGATTATCGCTCCACCGGATGTCAATTTGATTTTTAATACAGGAAATGAACTTGCATGGAAAAAAGTCCTTGAAGATTTAGGTGAAAATTTTGAAGTTATCGCTCAGATGCCAGAAAGTTTTTATCTAAACTAATATTTTCTGAAAAATTATCGCTTTTGAATTAATGAACTCTGGGTTCAATAAGTGTATTTTGTTTTTTTCGATTTTTCCTAATTCTTCGCCTCTCACACCTCATAGAGAACGAAGAATCGACCCGCAATGCGAATGGGAAAGCAAAAAAATGAGTAAGAACCGTTTCACTAATAACTAATAAAGAAAAAAATCAATAAAAAATTTGATATTATGATTATTGTTAATATATTTGCACTATGAAATCAAATGTATATATATTAAGTAAAATATCGATATCGTTTTTATTAGTTTTGTTTGTTGCTAATAGCGCTATTTCTCAAGATTATTACAGAGTTAAGGCTGCCAAAGGGGATGGGATTTTTTCTTTGCTGAGAAGGTATAATTTGATTGATGACAAATGTAATTTGGAGCATTTTCTTGATATTAATAATTTGCGAAGGAATTCGAAGTTAAAGATTGGTAATTTGTATAAAATGCCTGTACTGATTTATTTTTACGATGGTAAAAGTATTAGAAGTACTATTGGCAAAAACGATCTTAAAAAAGCATTGAGGATTCAAAAGTATAATGAAAGTATTTTGAGAAAAGGGTTAAGACGGAAAAATTACATTGAAAGTAAAATTTTATGGGTGCCTTATGCGGAAATGTATTGCAAGATGAGTGAAGTGCAAGACGTGCAGATTAGAAAAAAGAAAAAACCAAATGTCAAGAAAGTTGGCAAACTGCCTAAATATACCAAGATATTGAATTCGACAAAAAAAATTCCGGAGATTAAAGTTGCTAAAAAGGTAAAAACAAAAGCCAAATCCGGAAAATTGTTTAGATACGAGCCTTTGTTTGGTAAAAAGTATGCATCTATTCCAATAGAAGATAATTCTTTGGCAGATAGGGTTTTTTATATCCTTAGCGGACATGGTGGACCTGATCCCGGTGCTCAATGCACTAAATGTAGTCCCACATTATGCGAAGACGAATACGCCTATGATGTGTCTTTGAGACTGGCAAGAGATTTGATTCAACATGGAGCCATTGTTCATATAATTGTTCAAGACAAAAACGATGGAATCAGAGATGATAGATATCTTAAATGCGATAAAGACGAAGTGAATATTAATGGTAAAAGAATTCCTTTGAGTCAGCGGAAAAGGTTGAAGCAGCGTTCTGACGATATAAATAGATTATATTCATTTTATAAAAGAAAGAAAAATATCAAATCCCAATTATTGATTGTTACCCATGTTGATTCCAGGCATAAAGACCAGAGAATCGATGTATTCTTTTCCTATGCAAAAGGCAGCAAAACAGGTAAGAAATTTGCGACTAATATAAAAAATACTTTTGAAGAGAAATACTCAAAGTTTCAAAAGGGTAGAGGGTATAACGGATCTGTTGGAGTTAGAAATTGGTATGTATTAAGAAATACTTTGCCTCCCGCAGTTTTTATAGAGTTAGCAAATATTAAAAACGTTAAAGACCACAGGCGAATACTTATTCCAACCAATAGGCAAGCTGTTGCAAATTGGATTTTAGAAGGGATTAAGAAAACCTATTGAGCTTAATAGATTCTTTGTTATTTAGTTTTTTATCGAAGTAATATATGTATTGGTATATACTTTTATTCTTTTTGGTATAAACTCTGTTTCTTTTCTGATTTTATTGATTATTTTTGCAGGCATTAAATAATTAAATAAATTTTGAATATATGAAACGGATACTTTTTTTATTGAGCGCATTCGTCTTGACGATAAATTGTATGTTAGCGCAGCATACGGCAGCCGGGCCACATGATTTTGGTAGAATGTGGACTTTTGAAAATCCACCTAAAGCATGGCTTACTAAAGCGTATAATTTTTCGCCAAACGATTCATGGTTTGATGATGTTAGAAAATCTGCATTGAGAATGTCAACAGGTTGTTCAGCTTCGTTTGTTTCTCCCAATGGATTGATAATGACAAACCACCATTGTTCGAGAGATGCAGCTTTAGGAGCGCAAAAGGAAGGAGAAGATATTATGACAAATGGATTTTTTGCAGGAACATTAGAGGAAGAGAGAAAGGTTCCTAATGTCTTTTTTGAGCAATTGGTAGTATTGGCAGATGTTACGGGAGAAATAAATAACTATGTTAATAGTTCAGAAAATAAAGACATTGAGGCCAGATTGTCTGAGGCATTTGGAAAAGTTAAAAAAGATTATGCAAAATTGGATGCATGGAAAGACTTAAGGCTGCAAATAGTAAAATATTATAGTGGTGTCAAGTATTCTTTATACGGATATAAAAAGTATAGTGATATCAGATTAGTAGCTATTCCCGAAACCGATATCGCATTTTACGGTGGAGATGCTGATAATTTCACTTATCCGAGATATGATGTAGATTTTACTTTTTGGAGAGCATATGACGAAGATGGTAAACCTGTAAATTCTTCTGCAAATTATTTTAAATTCAATCCTAAAGGGGCAAAGGAAGGTGATCTCGTGTTTGTAGTTGGGAATCCCGGAAATACTGAAAGATATCGAACTGTTGATCAATTGAAATGGGATAGAAAATACAGATATCCCATGACCTTGGATTTTCTTAGACAGATGATTGCTCATTTGCAAGAAGATTATGACAAAAATCCTACCGATGAGAAAATGAATATGATTTTTGGAATGGCTAATGGAGAAAAAGCATATAGCGGTATTTTAAAAGGCTTGAAAAATCCTGAATTATTTAACAGAAAGGTAGAGATCGAAAATTTAGTTCGTAAAAATCACAAAGGAGAAGATTATTGGGCTGAATTAAAAGCCGAATACGACAAATTAGCTCCTCATTCATGGGCTTTGATTCTGCTAAGTCCAAATCCTATGAGGGGAAATACAATGATGCTTATGCATGCTATTGCGAAATATGATGAAAAATTACATGCAGGTGTTTCAGAAGATGATTTGGAAGATATTGTCGATCAAATCGATTATTTGACAAAGAATATTGGAGATGACGAAGATAAATTCTATTTGACTATGGGATTGAAACTTATCAACAGTCATATCCCACGAGACAATAATACAATGCGAGAATTGTTAAAAGGCAAATCAGTTGAAGAATATGTTGAAAAACTGATGAAAAAGAGTAAGTTTTTTAAAGGAGATAAGTGGAAAAAGTTTTTCAAAATGGATGCGTCTAAATTTGATAAACAAAAGGATATGCTTTTAGTTGCAGCAAGAAAACTTATTCCTCAGTATAATGCTGCATCAAAGGCTTTTGCTGCCAGCTCTGCAAAGAGAAAGGAATTGGAGGGTAAAATTGTTCAAGAGTATTTTAAATATTTTGGTACGGATTTACCTCCTGACGCTACATTCACATTGCGCATATCTGATGGTGTGGTAAAAGGTTATGATTATAATGGAACCAAAGCTCCGTATAAAACTACTTTTTACGGTATGTACGACAGAAATTATTCATTTGATCATAAATACCCTTGGAGATTGCCTGAGAGATATAAATATCCCTCTCCTGAGCTATTGAAGCAGCCCTTGGATTTTGTTTCAACTAATGATATTATCGGAGGTAACTCCGGTAGTGCTATAATCAATAAAAACAAAGAAGTCGTTGGGTTGATTTTCGATGGTAATATCGAATCTTTACCCGGAAATTTCATATATGATGAAAAATACAATAGAGCAGTTAGTGTTCATGCGGGTGGTATTATTGCTGCCTTAAAATATGTTTATCATGCAGGAAGATTGTTGGATGAATTAGTACCTGCAAAATAGTGAATAGCAATCCAAATTATAAAAAAGAAGAGGCTGTCTTTTCAGGGCAGCCTCTTCTTTTTTTGCGAATTATTAAATACTATTTCTTCTTTTCCGGATACATCGAAATCTCGAAAAAATTATCTTTTCTCAGATATTTATTTGCAGCAGCTTTAATATCTTCTTTAGTTAATTTACTAATTCTTTTTTCTAAGCTTTGAAGTGAAATTTCGGAATAGTCAAGATTGTCCTGTATAATCTCTTTCATTTTTGACAACCAGTATCTGTTTTCCTTTAAATTTTTAATTCTACCTTGTTTTTGTGTCTCGGTAATTTTAGTCATGACTTCATCATCAGGGCCAAATGTCTGTAAAGTATCAATTACTTGATAAACAGCTTGAATAAGTTCCTCGGTTTTATCCGGCTCACTGTTAAACGAAATATGCACAGTGTATGTTTCAGTCGGTTCATTGCTTGCATAAGCACCTACTCTTACACCATATACACCTCCTTTATCTTCTCTAAGAGATTCTCTGAGTTTGATACTTAGGATTTTGGATAGTGATTTTAAAACATATTCATTGTCTTTGTTATAATCAAAATCTCCGTGATAAGTTAAATCCACAAAAGTTTTTGGCGCTTCGCCTTTATACTCTTTCTTGGAAATATATCCTTTCTTCATTCTTAGGTTTCGATCAATCCATTTTTCTTTTTTGCCTGTGGATCTAAGATTACCGAGATATTTTTGGATTAGTTTTTTGAGTTTGCCCTCATCAAAACTACCTACAAAAAAGAATTTGAAATCACCGGCATTAGCAAAACGGTCTTTGTAAATTTGGAAGACTTTGTTTCTATCCAATTTATCAAAATCTTCTGCGGTAGGAATCCCTCCGGCTCTCAATTGATTACCGTATTTTATTTTATCTGTCAAATAATAAAAATAGTAATCGGGTTGTTTTAACAAGTTAGCATATAGTCCCTTATTTCTATTTACAAATGATTCGAAAGCTGCCTCATCATTTCTTGGATGCGTAAAATACAAATTAATGAGTTGGAACATTGTTTCCAAATCTTCGTTGGTTGAAGAACCTCTGAACCCCTCATATAGGCTATAAATATACGGAGAGACAGAGACATCTTTTCCTGTCAACAGTTTTGTCAATTGATTATTGTCAAATTCGGAAAGTCCCATTTCTTCAACTGCTCTTGATGCAAACCTAGCATTTGGATAGTCAGCATCAGAGTAGATGGATGTTCCTCCGGGACTGTAAGCTGAAAACTTTATTTCGTTATTTTTAAAGTTTGTCTTTTTGTAATAGACTTCAATTCCATTGTCTAATACAAGTTTTGTTATCCCATATTCTTCATTTTTGCTCTCTGATTTTATTGGTGCAGGAGTCAATTTTTCACTAAATAATGGTTTAGTAGTTGCATTGTCTTTGTATGCATCGATTTTTGTGTTTTTAACTTTTTGAAGAACATCGAGAACCTCTGCTTTTGTAGGCATTTTCACACCTTCTTTTTCAGGACCGGTAATTATAATTACTCTATTGTCTTCTTTAATCCAGTTTTTAGCCAGTGAATTGACTGATGCTAGATTAATTTTGTCGAGATTTAAATTTACAAAATTATAATATTGTTCCTCATTCATCATCGGGTTATTTTTTAAGAAATGATAAATTGCTTTTGAAGCATATCTCCTCGATTCTGTTTTGTCTTTTTCCTTAAGGTTTCTTTCAGCTTCTTTCAAAAGGTTTTTCTTTTCTCTTTTTAATTCTGTATAGGTAAAACCATGTCTTAGTACTCGTTCGTTTTCTGTGGCGAAAGTCTTAAGAGCTTCCAAAGCTCTTCCTTCAGGTACCATAGCCCATGATGAATAAGCGTCGATATCTCCTATACTTGGATTGTATCCGGTATATGCAAAAGTGAAAGGAGGGTTTGCGCTGTTTTTGATTTCATCGAGACGTGCATTTAGCATCATATTGAATAAATCTCTTTTTATATCTTCCAGCAAATCCTTTTTGGTGTTCAAGGGGGTATGAGGTAATTTATTTACTATTCTGACATTTGTAAAAGGAGCTTCTTTGTCTGTAACAATAGCTACTTCAGTTCCCGTTTGAGCTGGAACAGTATATTTCTTGCGCTCTCTTTCATTTTGGGGATTTGAAAAATCTGAAAACATAGATTTAACCTTTTTCTCCATTTTATCCATATCCACATCTCCTATAATAATGACTGCCATTAGGTCGGGTCTGTACCAGTCTTTGTAAAACCTTCTCACTGTTTCATACTTGGCATGTTTTATTATTTCAGGGTCGCCGATTGGCAATCTTTCGGCATATCTTGAACCTTTATACAAAACAGGTAAATATTTTTGCATCATTCTTTGACCCGGGCTTAAGCGAGTTCTCCATTCTGCTATAACGACACCTCTTTCTTTGTCGATTTCTTTTGAATCCAAAGTAGCTTTGCCTGCCCAATCGTACAATACAAGTAATCCTGTATCCAATTGGTTCTCGACATCAGATCTCACTTGCAACATATAAACAGTTTCGTCAAAACTTGTATAAGCGTTTAAATCAGGACCGAATCTTGTTCCTACTTTTTCCAAATAATTAATCAATTCATTGGAAGTGAAGTGTTCAGATCCGTTGAATTCCATATGCTCTATAAAATGCGCCAAACCCTTTTGGTCTTCATCCTCTACAATAGATCCTGCTTTTAACGCAAGTCTTAATTCAACTCTGTTTTCGGGTTTAGAATTCTTTTTTATAAAATACTTCATCCCATTATCAAGAGTACCTGTTCTAACAGAGGGGTCAAATGGTATTTTTTCGTTTAATAGCCTTTTTGAGAATTCATCGGAAGCATTAGCTTTTGTTTTTTCTGCTTTTACAAGAACGGAAGAGCTTACTTCAGAAATGCTCGTTCTCTTATTGTCATTTGCTAATTTTGGGCTGCAAGCAATGTATCCTAATATTGTCATTAGAAATACCAAACGAAAGGTGTTTTTCATTTTCATTGTGAAAGATTTTATTGTTAATAAATATTTTGGTTTCAAAATCTTTGATAAGATTATCACTATTTTTATTAAAAAAGCAATTTCGTCAAAACTTAGACAGTTCAGGAATTAATTGGTGTCTGCATGAAAACAGGCATTTTTTTTATATTCAGATAATTATTGATCAGATTTTGTTTTTGTTGCAATGATTTAATCTCTTTGTACCAATCACTTGTAATAAAGACAAAAGATGACAATAAGAATCAATTTATAATATGATATGTTTTAGTGCAGGCACTGTATATATAACGTTGGTATTGAAAAATATTGTCTGTATTTTTTGGTATAAGAATAAACCATGGGTATTTATTACTATCTTTTATGATAATATACACTATAAATTTAAATTATTAATTTACTTTTGTACTTCAAAGTAAGGTGTGCATATTTTGTTCTTTTAAATAGTGCGTGCATGAAAACCTGTATTTTATTTAATTCGGGTAGTTATTGCTAAAATATTGTCTTTTTTGCAATGATTCGATAGTCTTGTGTCAACAACGTGTGAAAAAATCAAAGAATGAGCAAAAGAATAATTATAAAATTTATTATGTTTTTTACAGACACTATCTATGACAAATGCTTGAAAAGATATGATTATAAAAATGAAAATTCAGTTAATATTTTCTTAAATTAGAGCCGGATGAATTTAAAAATAGCTATAATTATTGGTGGTTTTATTATTGGAATTTTAGGATGTAAAACAAAAGAACGGATAATGAATAATAAAGTTGAAAAATCAACTTACCCCGAAACAAAAAAAACAAGTACTGAGGATGATTATTTTGGTACTGTCATAAAAGACCCTTATCGCTGGTTAGAAGATGAAAAATCAATTGATACAAGGAATTGGGTTGATAGTCAAATAAAATTTACGGAGGATTATTTTTCCAAAATACCTTTTCGGGACAGTATCAAAAACAGGTTGGAAAGATTGGTTGATTACGAGAAATTTGGAGTCCCCAGATTTAAAAATGGTAAATATTATATGTTTAAAAATTCGGGATTGCAAAATCAATCTGTTTTTTACGAAGTCGATTCCACCGGCAAAAACATTAAAGTAATACTTGATCCGAATACTTTTTCACAGGATGGGACTAAAGCCTTAAGTACCATAAGTTTTAGTCATGATGGTAAATATCTCGGATATATGGTTGCCGAAAGCGGTGCTGATTGGAATACTGCTTATATTATGGATTTGAAAACCGGAAAAGTACTAAAAGATTCGGTAAAATGGATTAAATTTTCAGGATTGTCTTGGTATAAAGATGGATTCTTTTACAGTAGATACCCTGAATCCAAAGATGCAGAACTCAGCACAAAAAATACCAATCACAAGTTATTCTATCATAAATTGGGTTCTTCTCAAAGGGCTGATATGATTTGGTATGAAGATAATGAGCATCCCAATAGAAATATTTACGCAAGAACAAGTGAGGATGAACGCTATTTAATCCTTAACCAAGTTGAATCTACAAGTGGAAATTCCTTTAGTTTTATTAATTTGCAACAAAAAAAGTTGGCTGAATCACAAATAATATCTGATTTCAAATCTGATTTTAATTTTATTGCCAATATCGATGATAATTTATTTATCTTAACAAATAGAGACGCTCCAAATAAAAAAATCATCAAGATTGACACAAAAAAATTAAACGAAAAGGACTGGTCGGTTATAGTGCGAGAAAGTGAAGATCCAATCCAATCTGTGAAACTAATCTCTGATAAACTAATAGTTACTTATTTGCACAATGCATTTAGTTTGGTTAAGGTTTTTGATCTTAATGGTAAGTTTTTAAAAGAGTTGAGTCTTCCGGGAATTGGAACGGTATCTGCAATTAGCGGGGACAGGAATAGTAAAAATGCTTTTTTGATGTTTAGCTCATTTTTGTTTCCCTCCTCTGTTTATACATTCAATACAGATGAACTCAAGCTTAAATTATTCAAAAGACCTAAGCTTGATTTTGATCCGGAAAAATTCACAACAGTACAAAAATGGTATAAGAGTAAGGATGGTACAAAAATACCTATGTTTATCACCTATAAGAAAGGGCTAAATCTCGATGGGAAGAATCCTGCATTGCTATATGGTTATGGAGGTTTTGATATTTCAATTACTCCGTCTTTTTCCGCTTCAAGATTGTTGTTTTTGGAAAAAAACGGAATTTATGCTGTTGCCAATATAAGGGGAGGTGGAGAGTTCGGTGAAAAATGGCATAAAGCGGGAACTTTGGAAAACAAACAAAATGTATTTGATGATTTTATAGCTGCTGCGGAATACTTGATAGATAATAAATATACTTCACCTGATTACCTCGCTATTGAAGGAAGGTCAAATGGTGGATTGCTCATAGGGGCAACCCTTTTACAGAGACCTGAATTATTTGCTGTTGCATTACCGGAAGTAGGTGTATTGGATATGCTTAGGTATCATAAATTTACAATTGGTTGGGCATGGGCAGGTGATTATGGAAGAAGTGATAAAAAAGAACAATTTGAATACCTTATTAAATACTCTCCGGTTCACAATGTTAAAAAGGCTAAATATCCTGCGACATTGGTTATTACAGCAGATCATGATGACAGGGTAGTGCCTGCGCATTCGTTTAAGTTTATTTCTGAATTGCAATCAAAACAAGATTGGAATAAGCCGGTTTTGATACGAATAGATAAAAAATCCGGGCATGGTGCCGGAAAACCATTAAATAAAATAATAGAAGAACTTACTGATATATATAGCTTTATTTTTTATAATATGAATATAGATTATTAATTATAATTATCCTGATTTTAATTTTAAGATAGATATACAATAAAAAAATATAATGGTACTTTTTGATATAGGGTTTATAAATATTAGGTTTCTCGATATATTGGATATATTGATTGTGGCATATTTCCTGTATTTGATATACAAATTGTTAAAAGGAACTATTGCATTTAATATAATTATAGGAGTATTGGTGTTCTCTGTGATATGGTGGTTGGTGAATGTATTAAAAATGCAATTATTAATTTTTCTTTTGGGAAAATTTGTTGCATTCGGGGTTATTATTTTGATTATTATTTTTCAACCTGAGGTGAGGAGATTTTTTCTCTATCTTGGTAATTCGACCTTAAAAGGCAGGTTTAAGTTTTTAAATAAATTGTTTTTTCAAAATTTCAATAATCAAAATGTTGATTTGAAAGTAGTGAAAGAAATTCATACCGCTCTTATAAACTTATCAAAGGAAAAAATTGGTGCTTTGATAGTTTTTACAGATTTTAACGATTCTATAGTAAGTGAGAAAAACGGTATTGTTTTGGATGCCAAAATCAGTCATGAACTCATTGAAAGTATATTCAAAAAAGATTCACCGTTACACGATGGTGCTATGATAATAATAGGAAATAGAATATATTCCGTCGGTACTATTTTGCCGGTATCTCCAAGTACCGATATATCATCTAAGTACGGTACCAGACACAGAGCGGGAATTGGAATTACGGAGATTGGGAATAGCTCTGTTTTAATAGTTTCGGAAGAAACAGGAAAAATTGCATTTTCCAATGGGGGGCAACTGGAAACAAATTTGTCTAAAGAGCAAGTCTATGAAAGAATTTTAACTCAATTTAAATAAATAGAAATCAAAATGGAATTAAAAAGTACAAATTTTAAATTTAGTGAAAATCAAAATCTATACAAAGGGAAGGTAAGAGATGTATATGAAGTTGACGATAGGATAATAATGGTTGCTACAGATCGTATTTCAGCATTTGATCATGTCTTACATGAAGCAATCCCCTATAAGGGGCAGGTATTAAATCAATTGTCTGAGTATTTTCTGAAAGCAACGTCAGAAGTCGTTCCTAACTGGTTAGAGGCCGTTCCTGATCCAAACGTGAGTGTGGGTAAAAAATGTGAGCCTATACGGTTGGAGATGGTGATAAGAGGGTATTTGGTAGGACATGCTTGGAGAACATATAAATCCGGAGAAAAGATGATTTGCGGAGTGAAAATGCCGGAAGGAATGAAAGAATTTGAAAAATTCCCTTCACCTATTATTACCCCTTCTTTTAAAGCTTTGGAGGGGCATGACGAGGATATTTCGAGAGAAGAGATTTTGGAACAAAAACTGATTTCTGAAGAAGATTATTCAATCCTTGAGGATTATACATATAAACTGTTTGAAAAAGGAACGGAAATGGCTTTGGAGAGAGGCTTGTTGCTTGTGGATACTAAGTACGAATTTGGCTATTACAATGGTGAGATTATTTTGATTGATGAGATACATACTCCCGATAGTTCAAGATATTTTTATTCGGATGGTTATGAAGAAAAATTGAAAAGGGGAGAAGCTCCTGTTCAATTATCTAAAGAATTTGTAAGAGAATGGTTGATGGATCATGGATTTCAAGGGAAAGAAGGGCAGGTTTTACCTTCATTACCAAGAGATTTTGTTGAATTGGTATCAGAACGGTATATCGAGTTGTATGAAAGGATGACGGGTATTCAGTTTGCCAGAGCCTACAGCCCAAATATTAAAAAAAGGATTGAAGATAATGTTTTGGCCTATCTACAGAAGAAATAATTTGAAATTTTCAATAAATTTTCAATGTTGATGCAGCATTTTTATGTTTATTTATATCTATTTAATGAATAGTTAAGTGTAGTTATGAGATTTGAATTGAAGTTTTTATATATTTTATTTTTTATTTTTATTGCGAATAGTCTTTACTCTCAATGTGGGGAGACGGATGTTGTGATTCCTATTGCTGATAATGAGCAAGCTATGGAGTTTCAATTGATTGTTGATGGATATGCAAATAATGATTTATCAGATCCTAACCAGGGGGTTTGCGGAGTTACTTTGAAGTATAATCATACGAAAAGGTCTGAATTGACAATTGATTTGATCTCTCCGGCAGGGCAAAAAGTCGGTTTAGTGGGACCTTATGTGCCAAATAATACTAGTTTATTTGGAACTATACTCTGGGATATTTCCTTTGTTAGATGCTCTGCTTTGGCTGGTCCGGATAGCGGAAAAGATAAACATTTCAATAGTACCAATGATTGGTTTTCCATTCCCGGTGGATATACGGGGGTGTATTACCCTTTTGATTTTTGTCTTGAAGATTTCAATACCGGCCCTGTTAATGGTACTTGGACCTTTGTCGTTCATGATCATTCACATTTCTATAAAGGCAATCTATTAGGCTATACAATAGAGTTTTGCGATGGTAGTTCGCTGGAATGTGATCTGTGTGAGGCTTATGCAGGTGAATTTGATCATACGGAATACGAATATTGTGCAGACGATGACAATATATCCATAGATATTAGTCACAATTTCGACGGTAAAGAACCTGATGCTCTTAACTACAATTACGAATATATAGTCGCTAAAGACAACGTGATTTTAGAACATTCTACAAGCCCTGATTTGGATTTTAAAGATCCGGGCGAATATACTATCTGTGGACTTTCATATCATAAAATTGATGCACCGGGAGTAGTTAATCTTATTGAAAATGTTTCTCAGATTAATACGGTTTTTGATAGTATCGAATATATAGGTTCGCCGTATTGCGCTGATATAACCGATACTTGTATCCTGGTAAAAATCAATACAGTAGATACTATTAGAATCGATAGTACTATTTGTGAGGGAGATACTTTGTTTTTCCAAGGGGAAAAACTTTTTTCGGATGGGAAGTATTATTTTAAGTCAAATCAAGACTGTGATTCTGCATACTTAATAAACTTGAGTTTAATAAAACTTTCTGCCGGTATCGATGCATCTAATACCACATTGCATTGCAACCAAGACTTGGTTTTAAAAGGTCAAGGTTATATTTCAGGAACCGGTATGACGTATAAATGGTTAGAGAATTTGGTGGCTTTTCATAATGATTATACAAAAGTTTATGTAGGACAACCCGGAGATTATTCATTTGTTTTGACTCAAGGAGCTTGCTCTGATACTGCTACAATATCCATTGATGCAGATGCTGATATACCGCTTTTGGATATTGTTGTTCCTGAGATTAATTGTGATAATGATACTGTTCAACTGAGTGTTTCATCTAGCAATGCAACTTTGGATTCGGCCAATTGGTATAATGGGACTCTATATACAGGTACGACAATTTTTACTTCTGAAGCAGGTCATTATCTTGTTCAAGCTTATGGCAACTCAGGTTGCAAAGCTTTTGAAGTTATTGAAGTTCCAATTGATACTATTAAACCCGTTGTTAGTATTACTGCTAATGATTTGACCTGTGATGCTGATACTGCTTTTATTCACATTGAAACAACTGAGATTTTAAAAGAAATTTATTGGATTGAATTAAATCAATATGGAAGTGATGTTTATGTTCTTGATTCGGGGACTTATCATGTTAGTATCGTCGGAGATAATGGATGTGTAGGCTTAGATTCTATTACAATAAATAGCTATAAGGAGGGTTTTGATTTTACTATTAAGGCAGACACTTTAAACTGTCTTAATCAGACAGGAAAAATAGATTTTATATCCGATCAAGATAGTCTTACTTTTATTTGGATTACACCTAATGGAGATAGTCTGTTTACTGAAGATATCAAGGTAGATACTCCAGGTATTTACAAGTATTATATCACCAATAAGTATGGTTGTTCGGTAAGTGGGAAGAAAGAAGTTGTGGAGAATGGCAAAAAACCAATTATCAGTTTTTCACAAGATACTTTCTATTTATCTTGTGGGGTGCCTGTGCATTTACAGCCCGATATTGACATGGGATATGTTTCGGTTTTCTGGGGAGGTCCGGGTAATTTTTATTCTTCTTTATTAGATCCGATTGTAAATCTGGAGGGCAAATACTTTATAAATGTAATTGGAAGCAATGGTTGTTCAGGAAGGGATTCGGTTGTAGTATTGTATGATAATACAGTGCCCGATGTGGAAATTATTACAGATACAATTACGTGTGCGAATCGATACCCATTTCTACGTGCTGTTGCTAACGGAAATTACAATTTTAAGTGGGAAGATCCTTTTAAAATGAATTATTTTGGACAGATGATGACAGGATTAAAGAATATTGGAGGGTTTTATTATTTGACGGTAACTGATAATGTCAATAATTGTGAGAGTGAATTTTTTACATATGTTCCTACGGATACAATGAAACCAAGTTTTGAATTTGTATATTCCAATCTGCTTGATTGTGCACATGATAGCTTGATTCTGAAGTATAAATCAGATGATAGTATAGTTAATTTTCACTGGCAAAATGCTAATAGTGATTTCGATGGCGATTCTTTAATTGTATATGGGCCGGGAGTTGTACATGGTAGGCTTACAGCAGCTTCAGGATGTTTTTTAGATGATTCTACGCTTGTCAAACAAGACGATGGAGTGTTTCTTGATGATTCTACGCTTTATTTGAATTGTTATAATGATTTGATGGTAAAATTAGGTGTGGAAAAGCCTGATACGGATTATGTTTACAATTGGACAGGAAGTGGTTTGAATACCCAAGATCCTAATCCGGTTATTGATAAGCCGGGTGTGTATAAATTGGTTGTAGTTACGCCAAGATGTTTAGATAGTGCTCTATATACAGTTGATTTTGATACTATTACTCCTGTTGTAGATCTTGGTTTTCCCGATGGTTATATACTTACATGCCAAAAACCATTTGTTAGTTTTAATGTTGATATCACAGGACTATATGATGAATATTTTTGGACAGGAGACAATTATTACAGTGATAAAGCAGTAGATACGATTCGTGAGATTGGTACTTATGTTTGTCATGTTCGTGGACACAATGGTTGCCTATTTACAGATACTGTTAATGTGGAAAAAGCCAAAAATTTTCCTGACGTAAAGGCTTTCGGTGATACATTGGATTGCAAAAATGCACAGCATAGCCTGACGATAATGGCGAATATCATTGGAGAATATACAGATTTGTATTGGGAAGGTCCAAATGGATATAAATCATATTCGCTTACCAATGAAGTATCTGATACAGGTAATTATATTATTCATGTTATCAATAAAGATGGTTGTAGTGATTTTGATACAGCTAAAGTTGTTTCTGATTTTAGAAAACCGGATATTGTTCTTGATAGTATAGGAATGATAACTTGTTACAGTGATACGGTAAAATTAAGTCCGAAAATATCAGCTGATAGTTTCTTGGTTAATTGGCGAGGACCATTTGGGTTTAGTTCTGATTCCATTGATATAGCTGTGACCAAAGCAGGAGACTATATTGTTGAAGTGGAACCGGAAAATGGATGCGTAAAATCCGATACATTCAAAGTGTCTGTGAATAAATTAAAACCACTTATAATTATAGATGGAAAAAACTTAAATTGTTGCTCAAGTACTACGACAATAGAAATGAATACAACCGCAGATAATTTTTCACAAAATTGGACTTTTCCTGATGGTACAAAAAGTACAAATAGAAATATTATTATTGCTGATGCCGGAACATATAAAGTAAAGGTAAAGGATATGGACAATGGTTGTGAAGCCATTGATTCCGTGAAAATAAAATGGGATTCGATTAGACCCCATATTGAAATCAAAGATTACTTCCTTAATTGTGATACTTCAAAAATTGAAATGATTGCTTATTCCGACCAACCGGATGTGAAATATCTGTGGTTTGGACCCGGGTATTCTCAAGAAGGGAGTAAGGTCT
>JALVEE010000020.1 GCA_027008645.1 Saprospiraceae bacterium | reverse complement strand
ATATACCATAGCCTGAACATTTACGGCTGTTCCCCATTCGCTAGGTATTTTATTCATATTTCTGTAATAGATAGCTCTATCAGTATTCCAACTATCAAATACTGCCATTACCGCTCCCCAAAGTTGCTCCCAAGGGTTATCCGGAAAATCATGACCTGTTTGTTTTTTGACTGCCGCTTTAAATTGAACTACCAATTTCTTCAAGTCTTCAACAGTAAAATCTGTATCATTTTCTATTCCTTTTTCCTCCTTGAGTTCATCCATGATTTTTTCAAAAGGATCGATATCTTCTTTTGATTCGGGCTTCATTCCCAAAACAACATCACCGTACATTTGTACAAATCTTCTGTATGAATCCCAAGCAAATCTTGGGTTTCCTGTTTTCTTTGCCAATCCTTCAACAGCCACATCATTCAATCCCAAATTTAATACCGTATCCATCATTCCCGGCATTGACACCCTTGCTCCTGATCTAACTGAAACCAATAGTGGGTTCTCTTTATCTCCAAATTTTGCCCCCATAATATCTTCCACTTGTTTGACAGCTGCCTCAACTTCATTTTTTATGAGTTTAACAGTTTCATCTCGTCCAACTTGATTATACTCCGTACAAACTTCGGTTGTAATTGTAAATCCCGGAGGAACCGGCACACCTACCAGGTTCATTTCTGCCAAGTTAGCACCTTTACCACCAAGAAGATTTTTCATAGTAGTGTTACCTTCAGCTTTTTTATCACCAAAAGTATAAACTCTTTTTTTATTCATAATACTTAATTTTTATAACGTAAAATATCTAATTAATTTTGAACCAAGCCGCAAAGGTAATTATTTTTTTTATATTGAAATACTATATAAAATCAAAAGACCTAATTTAAAACCAATATGAATGAAAATACGTTTTGACTCGAAGTCAAAGCTAAAAACACTAATAATTCCAATATTAATTTCTACATAGTACAGGATAAAAATTGTCCGTCTTCATACGGACACTATTAAAGTTAAAATATTTTGTTTGTGAAATAAAAAAATCGCAATATCAATTATCATTATTTAATAACGAGTGTTTAACTAAATACTTATTCACTGAACTTAATATAGAGTATATATATGATAATCTGTTATATACAAATATATTTTAATCCTACAATCATTATTTTAACAATTTTAATACAATATTTTAAATTATATATTTTTTGCAAATAATAAAGTTAATCGTAACTTTATCGCCCTATAAACTATTTATTAACTAAACTAAATGCATTATGAAAACCAAATTAAAATTATTTTACGTGTTTGTGTTTGCGGTGCTCATGAATATTGGGCTCGGATCAGCACAATCAATTATTGTAAAAGGTACTGTTTCTGACAAGAATGGTGAACCATTAATCGGAGCAACGGTTATTGATCAAAATTCTCAAATGGGAACTATTACCGGTATCGATGGACAGTTTTCCATAAAAGCTGAAAACGGAGACAAAATAACTTGCAGTTATGTAGGATATTCTTCAGCTACTAAAACTGTAGATGGAAATGTTCTGGACTTTACATTAAATAACGATTTGTTAAAATTAGACGAAGTTATTATTACCGGAGCTTCGGGTTTAACCACTAAAAAGCAATTGGGCTCAACAATTAACTCAGTTGATGCAAAGGATTTAGGTGATGGTCAGGCTTCAAGTGTAACAGAGGCTTTGCAAGGTAGAATCTCGGGAGCTCAAATTACACGAAATTCAGGAAGTCCTTCTTCAAGTATATCCATTAGATTGAGGGGGCCATCAACTATTTTAGGTAGTTCCGATCCACTGATTATGATTGATGGAGTAATTGTGAATGGCGACGCGAGATCCGTGGTAAGTCTTGGCAGTTATACTCAAAATCCATTGGCTGATATAGACATGAACGATGTGGAAAGAATTGAAGTTCTTAAAGGTGCTGCAGCTGCTGCTTTATACGGTTCGTTAGCAAGTAATGGAATTATCCAAATATTCACTAAAAAAGGAAAATCTGGTAAACCTAAAGTCTCATTTTCTTCAAGTATGAACTTCAATAGTGTATTAAAGTACAAACCTTATAATACGGTGAATAAAAAATGGATTAAAGACCCTGACAATGACGGAAAATTTATCACTACCGAAGCTAAAAGATACAATTGGCAAGATTATATTTTTGACAAAACTCAAGGATACGAAAATCATATAAGCGTAAGTGGAGGAACGGACAACACAACATACTCTTTCTCCGGATCGCTATTAAATAATGGTGGTATATTGAGAAATACAGATTTTAATAGAAAAACTTTCAGAATTAGATTGAATCAAGTACTTACAAACTGGTTGTCTGTAAGCGTTGGAAACTATTCTTCATTCAACAAGTCCAAAGAAATATCATTTGGTAATGCTTGGACAGGTAACCCAATGGTTGCACTTCTTTTTGGTGACAATTCACAAAATCCAAAGCAAGATAAATTTGGAACCTACCCTGACATAGGCTGGATGAGTAATCCGTATGAAGATGTGGATTTATTAGATATTTACCAACAAAATACTAGAAATATTTCTGATGTACAGTTAAATGCGAATCCAATTAACGGTTTGAATCTTAAATATACTTTTGGTTATGATCATACTTCTTCCAATGGAAAATTCAAAATTCCATATGGTTTTACAAGGGATACCAAAGGTAATCTGACAAAAAATCGATCAACATTAAATATACTTAATAGTAATTTTGACGCTTCATATAAATATAAACTTACATCCGGTATTGTCGCAACAACAGGCGTTGGCTATGGATATCAAAAGAAAGCCTATGAAGGTGTGGCACTGGCAAATGATAAAGTATCCGAATTTGATAATATAGATATTATTTCAGGTGATGTGACAGGTAGCAACTATATAAAAGAATTGTCGTATTGGGGCGGATATCTCCAACAACATTTTGATATTAACAACAAGATTTTTCTAACACTTGCAGGAAGGATAGACGGGTCTTCAACGTTTGGTCCTGACCAAAGGCAGCAATTTTATCCAAAAGCTAGTTTGTCTTACTCATTATCTGATGAAGACTTTTGGCAAAATAGCCTTGGTAACA
Organism: Saprospiraceae bacterium; assembly: GCA_027008645.1. Lineage (GTDB taxonomy): Bacteria > Bacteroidota > Bacteroidia > Chitinophagales > Saprospiraceae > JADJGA01. Next base: position 2,585 of record JALVEE010000020.1, on the reverse strand, counting down.
TAATCAATACGTTCAAATTGAGAGCTGCTTGGGGGCAAGCAGGAAACTTGACAGCATTGGATAAAAATCCTTATGGCATATATTATAACTATGGTGTAGGTTCATACAACGGAGCAACTTACTATTTGCCTAGTACAACTTCAGGAAATACTGAATTAAGACCTGAACGTCAAACAGAATTGGAATTTGGTATGGATATGTCCCTATTATCAAATAAATTGGGATTAGAATTTACATATTACAATCAAAAAGTAGATGACTTGTTGCTTAACAGAAACCTATCACCTTCTACCGGCTATTCCACAAGATTGGAAAACCTTGGTAGCTTGACCAACAATGGTATTGAGCTTGCAGCAAATGCTTTTGTGATGAATACAAACGATTTCAAATGGAATATAAAAGCAACATTCAGTAAGAATGTCAATAAAGTTACTCATGTTGAGGGAGGTAGAATATCACTGGGTGGTTTTGGAACTGCTGTTGCCCAGACAGATGAAGCTCTTGGAGTATTTTATGGATATTACTTTGCCAGAAAAGACGGAAAATTAGTACTTGATGCAAACGGTGTTCCTCAAAGAGCATTAGGACACTACGATACAAAAACCACAAGCGATGGCGAAACAATTACTGTTGCAGTACAAGATTTTGATGACAATGGTCAACCCACAGGGGAAAAATTAAAGAAAGTATTAGGTGATCCTAATCCTGATTTCTTGGCATCATTGACAAATGAGTTTTCTTATAAAAACTTTACGTTAAGAGTACATTTCGATGCCGTGCAAGGATTTGATGTGATGGATTGGGACAAGAGAATCGCACTTAAATATCCCGGAGGATATTTCTATGGACAAGAATTAGCCGGCGAAAAACCCAAAGGTTATTATAGCAAACAATACTATATTTATGAGGGATTTGTTGAAGATGGCTCATTTATTAAACTAAGAGAATTATCACTAAGCTATAACTTAAAATTGAATTCTCCTTACTTAAATTCAGTTAAATTTATATTGAGCGGCTCCAATTTATTGAATATATCAAATTATTGGGGATATGATTCTGAGGTAAATTTTGAAGGTGCCAGCAATGGTGCAAGAGGTCAGGATTTTGGAAATATTCCTATTCCAAAAGTTTATAAGGTTGGTGTTAATTTTAATTTTTAATTTTAAAAAAAAAGAAAATCATGAGAAATATAAATATATATATAATTCTTGCTTTTGTATTTATTCTCTCAAGTTGTGAGAAGGATTTTACAAACAAAAATCAGATAACAAATGATCAAGTCTATTCAACAGAAGCCGGTATAGTAGGAGCAACTGTGGGTATGACAGAACATTTTGCAAATTCATCTTATGGAGCGATTGTCGAAATTCCGGGAATTACTACACGCGAAATAGGTATTACAAGTACTTTCGCTACACCATTTGAACTCGCTGCAGGAGGTAAAACTTTACCTAATGAAAATACCGGAATCACAAGACTCTGGAGTAGATTACTGAGAGATAAAGCAATTGCTGAAGAAATAATAGCAAATGTTGATAACGTAAATATGGAGCCTGAGAAGAAAGCAGGAATCAAAGCATATGCTATGTTTTTTAAGGCTATGACTCTAGGATATCTGATACAAAATTTCGAAAAAGCTCCAATCGATAATTCTGCAGACGGAAATGCTGTGTTCAATGACAGAAAAGATGTTTTGAATGAATGCGTAAGTTTATTAGATGATGCTATAAGTTCAACTACTACTGAATCAGCAGCATTTATAAACTCACTCGTTTCTTCTGAATTCAGCTTAATAGATGTTCTCAATGCTTATTCAGCCAGATATAATTTATTTGCCGGTAATTACCAGGACGCTATCAACGCTGCCGATAAAGTAGATCTTACAAGCAAATCAACATGGGATTATGATGGTACAAATCAAAAAAATCCGGTTTTCCAATTTGCTGTATTTGACAATCCTGATACTTGGCCTACTGACAATTTCGGTTTAAAAGGCAATCTTACACCGGAATCAAATGACGGAAGACTAGCATTCTATTTGTCTCCTCTGGACTCTGTGGGAACAGATGAGACTGGTTCATGGGCTATTGATGGACTTTTAGGATTTTTTAGTGCTGTTGATTCAAGTATTCCTGTTTACTTGCCTGGTGAAATGCCTTTGGTAAAAGCAGAAGCATATGCCAGACTTGGTAAATTAGGAGATGCTGTTAGCCAAATCAATATCGTCAGGCAAAAAACCGATGACGTTTTTGGTGTAAACGCCGGTCTTGATGCGTGGAATGGGGATGCTAGCAATGTTAATTCTATTTTAGATGAGATTTATAGAAACCGATGTGCTGAATTATTCTTCTCAGGAATGAGACTTGAGGACAGCAGAAGAATACATGATAACTTTGTCCCATCTGATGACGCAGATACACAAAGTGAAAGGAATAGAAACTTCTATCCTTATCCTTATGAAGAAAGAATTAATAATAAAAATATTCCGGCTGACCCTAGTATTTAATTTTTATTCAACAATATACTTTTAAGCCCCTTAATTTGAAAAGGGGCTTTTTTATTCCTAATTTGCTACAATCCCAAAA
>JALVEE010000019.1 GCA_027008645.1 Saprospiraceae bacterium | reverse complement strand
ATTAGTTGCCAAGAACAAGGTAAAGTAAAAGATGTTAGATATGCTATTGTTGAGAGATATAATGCTAATTACTTGAAAGATTCAATAAGATACGCACCTTATGATTATTATGTAGGTAAAAACATATTATTTCCAGAGAATTCGAACTTCTTTTACTATCATACCGACCTTAAGGTCAATTTTAAAGTGCACCATTTGGCTTTATGAGAGAAGATTTGAAGCAATTATTAAGAAAAGTATGGAAAACTGCAAAAAAAGATTAAGAATTGCATAAATATAGAGAGTAAGGATCAGTTAAAAGATTCAATCATTTAATTATTAACAACTTACAAAAGATTGATGTATTTTGAATTTTTGCCGATTTTTCAATTTTAGTCATATCGTAAAACTTATTCCTCTGTCAGTTCTAAGAAATCTGATTTTGTATATTCTGACCAAGCATCAATTTTCACGGAGGCTTACTCTTATATAAACAAGGCTGTATCCTTGATTATGGCTGAATTTAAGATATGTTCTAAAGTTGAAAAAAACGTGAATTTTATTTACGTTTTTAAATGGTAAAAACATAATTCTTGGTTAAAATGCACAACAGGCTGGAAAGTATCAAACCCACCTTTTCCAATAGATTTTAACTAGGTTTTTGGATTTTTTAAAGAATAATTCTGAAAACCCAAAGTTATTAATGCTCATAAGTGATTCTGATACCATAAGAAATAATAAATATTTTAGACTATTAGATACTATGGCCTAAACTTGATAGAATATATATAATTGCAACAAGGAAAGTTACTCCTGATGCATCAATTGCTATTAAGAATTTGTATTATAAGGATTTTGAAGATTTTAAAACTAATTGAAATAATTGTTAATAAAATTGTTGATATTATTTGCAATAATGTAATTTATAAGTTACCTTTGCGTTATAATGAAAGTAAGAGAAGTTATAGCATATAAGAATTATTTTATTAGCTTTCTAAAAGAACAGGATAAAAGAGTTCAAAATAAAATTTACAAGGTAATTGAGATTATTGAGACTTTTCAAAGGATTCCAAAAACCTATCTAAGTCCTGTAATTGGAGAAAAAGGTCTTTATTACGCAAGAATTAAATTAGGTTCAAATATTTGGAGAGTATTTTGTTTTTTTGATGAGGGTAAATTAGTGATTTTATTAAATGCATTTGCTAAAAAGACTCAAAAAACCCCAAAAAAGGAAATTAAGAAAGCAAAACGGTTAATGAAAGAATATTATATTGAAAAAAACAGTAAGTAATGGACACTAAAAGTTGGAAAGATATAAAGGATGAAGTTTACGGTAGAAAAGGGACAAAAAGACGTGATGAATTAGAACGTGAATTTCAATCATTTAAAATTGGCTTGTTACTTAGGGAAGCAAGGCAAAAAAAAGAATTAACTCAAGAACAATTAGCTCAAATTGTTGATAAAAAAAGAACCTATATTTCAAGAATTGAAAATAATGGTAGTAATTTAACTCTAAGAACTTTATTTGAAATTGTAGAAAAAGGTCTAGGAGGTAAGGTCAATATTTCTATTGATATATAGAAAACAAAGTAAGAAGAAACGAGGTAGAACAAGCCGTGATGACAGCATAGCCGACTATCGTCAGGCTACGCCGCATATCATTATCCGTTAGTATCAATATCCCAATCCAAAACTATCCATGAATATCATCCTTTTTCATGTACAAAGTTAATATTAAAATACTTTTGATGATGCAAACAGTTCTAAGATTATTTAGTAATGGAAACGTTAAAATTTAAACTATTATTTAACTAAAAACATATAAAAATGAAAAACATTTATCTATTTATCATTAGTCTATTTCTTTCTTTTAATATTTCAGTCGCTCAGGATTATTGGATGCCACTTAATGGCCCCGAAGGAGTAGGAATAAAGCAAATTGGCTTGGACTTATATGGGAATTATTATATTGGCACCTTTGGTATAAAAAACATATTTAGATCAACTGATAAAGGTATTACCTGGCAAAATTTTGAAGAGGGGTTACCAAATGATATTTATCGTTATGGATTTAAATTTATTAATGCTCCTGATAGTTCATTTTATATGATAGTGAAACATAAATTATATGTTATTCGCCCTAATTCAACAGTTTGGGAAAGGATAACGGGAATCGGTTGTATTTATAATATCTCAATTAATCCAAACGGTGATATTTATGTCTCAAGTTCTACAAGTGTGTATAGATCTACAGATAAAGGGAATTCATTTAAAAGGCTATTTGGGATTAGGGATGAAGCCGAATTGTCTACTAATGGAAATAATAAAAATTTTGTGATAGATAGAAAAGGCGATCAATCGACTAGGTTTTATAAATTTGATGATAATGGTGATAATTATAAAGAGATTGGTGTTCCCGGTGGTTGTTGTTTAAAAGGAGTGTTTTATGATAATAATTCAAAGAAATTATTCATTTATTCATATGATGGACTTTTTATGTCTGAGAATGACGGGCAATCATGGAATACAATTATTGATGAAGATCAGCCTTCACCCAATTATGTTGTATTATCACCTTTAGGGACTATTTATTGTGATACATATGGAAAAATGATTATATCAAAAGATTTAGGGCAAACATGGAAAAGTGTTCCAGATAGCATTTATCCTTTTTCATATGAATTAAAAAATATTTTATTTCAAAGTGATAGTAGCCTTTTAATTTATGGGAATACCAGTTGGCAACGTTCTTATTTCAATTTTGGAATAGCAACTGAAGATTTTAGCTCGGTCAGTGAATTAAAAGTTAAATTAGCACAAACTGCAGTATCAAATCTTTCTGAAGACTTAAATGGAACAATGTATGCTATGGCAAATAGACATAGATTTTATTATTCAAATGATGACTGGCAAACCTGGAAAGAAATCAATCTTGGTGTCAAGAAGGAAAAAATTAAGTTTTTAGAACATGATGATAATGGAAATATTATTGCAATTTCGGTATTAGATAATGTTTACCGATCGTATAATAAAGGTGAAAATTGGGAAAATATCTCCCCGTGGATTGATAGTTTAGATAATTTTGAAAGTATTTCCATTAGTCCCAAAGGTACATTGTATTTGTTATCTGGAAAAAAAGTATTATATATATCGTATGATAATGGTGAAAATTGGATAACTAAATTTAATGTTAGTATTAAACCATATCATAATAAATTTTACTTTTTAACAAATGATGATATAATTACTGTTAATTCGGGTCAAATAAGAGTATCAAAAGATGAAGGAAGTACTTGGAAAGACTTATTGGAAAATACAAATATTAAATTAGATCAAAAAGTCGTTCATGTAACAAAATCCGATGATATTTTATTTGTAGGTGAAATGAAAGATACTTTTCCTTATATACAGCATGGTTTATATAAATGGAAAAATAATAAATTAGAACGATTAGACTCTAATGCTAATATTTGGAGTATTGAATCAATTGAGAGTAATCTTACTGGAGATATTTTTATTGCTGGAGGGGCTGGTGTATTCAAATTATCAAACATTACTAAAAACTGGGAAGAAATTAGTTTTAATTTAATTTATGATATAAACCTTTATCCAAATTTATTTATAAATATGGATCAATATATATATGCTTGTCCGAGGTCAGGTAAAATATATAAGAGTATTAATCCAACTACTAATTCTCATATCATACGTGGTGAAGTGTTTTATGATGAATTCAGTAATTGTAAAAAAGATACAGGTGAAATTGAATTCTACAATTGGGAGGTATCTTTGAATGGTGATGTAGAAAAATCAATAACAACAAATACGAAAGGTGAGTATTACTTTAATCTTCCTGATGGAGATTATCAAATAAAACTTATTTTACCAAATAGTGATATATGGCAAAGTTGTGAAAATAATATTGATTTCTCATTAAATGGCTCACAGTTAGATACTACCTATATTCCATTTCCGGTTCAAAGAATAACAAGTACAGAAAATATATCAAATAAGGCAAAAGTAAAAGTCTATCCACAGCCATTTACATATAAAACAAACATTATTATCGAAAATTTTGATATTTCATATAATTCAGTTTTTGAATTATTTAATAGTTTAGGTGAAAAAGTACTTTCAAAAAATATAGATTCCGGGAATTTTATTTTATACCGTAACAATTTATCTAATGGAATTTACTTTTACAAGATTGAAATTAGCAATAATAAAGCTATTATAGGTAAATTAGTTATTCAGTAATAATATGAAAAAAGAAATGCCAAAGAACATTGATACTGATACTAACATTGTTTATGACAGCATAGCCGCCTATCGTCAGGCTACGCTGCATACACCAGCCGTTCAGCAAAATTAACTATTTAAAGAGACTAATCATAACAACAAGAAAACTCATCTAACTAATTAGTGATAATATTTTTTTCTTCAATACGTTATCAAACTAGTATAATCTTTGTATAAAAAAGTAGTATAAAGAAAATATACAAACAGGATTAAAAAATAATTGTATCTTAACAAAAAATACACAAATGAATTTCGCTATTACAAATAGTACAATCGATAAATATTTTAGATTTTTATTTAGACTTGACAATAATTCTAAAAAAAGGCTAATAATTAAATTAACAGAGTCTATTGAAACTGTTGATAAAAATTCCTTTAATTTAAAAAACTTATATGGTGCTTGGGAAGATTCAAAAGATTCTGATGAAATAATAAAGGAAATTAGAGAATCAAGAGTAAATAACCGTAAAATTATTGATTTCTAGTGAAATATTTACTTGACACAAATATTTGCATACACTTTTTCAGAGGAAATTTCAATTTGTTTGAGAAACTTGAACTAATTGAATTAAAGAATTGTGCAATTTCAGAAATCACACTTGCAGAATTAGTTTTTGGTGCAGAAAATAGCATAAACCCCAAAAAAAATCTTGATATTATCGAGGAATTCACAGAGCAAATTACAATTCTTCCAATTTTCGGCTCAATCCATTTATACGGCAAAGAAAAAGCAAGATTAAGAAAAGTAGGAAAAATGATAAGTGATTTTGATTTATTTATTGGATGTACAGCAGTGGAACTTGGTCTAATAATGGTAACGGAAAACATTAAAGAATTCAATAGAATCTCAAATATTACTATTGAAAATTGGGTGAATCGTAATAATAAATAATTTTTAGATTCGGCTATAATTATAAATGCCGAAAAGCTAACAATGTGTAGCACATCAGACTTGCTATCGCTGCGTCCGCTGGCTACACTGACCGTTATGTGGGATAAATTTCATCCCTCACTATGACAGATATATGTGCAACGTAAAAAAGCAAAACACACTTCACGGTCATAGTTTTGGAATTCTCTATTAAAAACGAAAAGAAAAAAAGGAAGTTTTTAATCTTGCTTATTATTGATTAAATGGGAGGAAAAGAGTTCTCCCCCCCCCACTTTGGAAAATTATAAAATGTAGATAATGAGAGTTTATCATTTTTTGTTGATAGTAGTATTTTCATCCAATATTATTTATTCGCAAGACTGTAGCAATTACTTTAATGATAAGTTTGGGGGTATGGGACTTACAATAAAAGGTAAAAAGTCACATCCTAAAAAATTATTAAATTCAATTCATAAGGCTGAACATTGTCTTGGATATGCAACATCGAAAAAAGACTCCGCCAAGATAATGAGGATGTATGCAAGTATAGTATTCAACTATAGTTATAGTGGTATCAATGAAATAGACAA
>JALVEE010000018.1 GCA_027008645.1 Saprospiraceae bacterium | reverse complement strand
ATAAATAACACTAATGTCAATGCATTTGACTCAAATGGTGTTAATTTATTGACTTATGCAGTAATGTCTGCAGATTTTAATATGGTAAAATTACTGATTGACAAAGGTGCAAATCCCAATTTGAAGAACAAAACTAAAACAGGTTCAACTCCTTTAATGATGTCAAGTGGATATAAATCTACCAAAATAGCAAAATACTTAATTAAAAATAATGCAGATGTGGATATACCCGATAATAATGGAGACCCTGCCATAAATTGGTCGGCTTACTTTGGAAATATTCCATTTACAAAACTCATGCTTGAAAACAATGCAAAAACCAATCAGAAAAGTATTCATTCCGACTGTGTGATGCAAGTCGCTTTAAAAGAATACCAAGATAGTATCGTAGATCTATTGATAAATAATAATATCAATATTCACAATGTCAAACCAGCTAATAAAGCTTTAATAGAAGCCGTAAAACAAGGCAATGTAAAATTATTCAAAAGCCAAATTAATAAATCAAACATGGATACTAAAGATGAAGCCGGAAATACATTGCTTATAATTGCTGCTAACAAAAATTCCTTTCCTATTATCAAATTTTTAGTGAACAATGGGGTAAATATAAATGAAATGAATCCGGTTGGCATGACGGCATTGAATAAGGCAATTTACTATGGACATAATGAAATAGCGAATTTCCTAATATCAAAAGGAGCCGATATAAATCTAACGGACAAAAGGTTTTCCATTTGTCCGCTCGTAGCGGCAATTAGAGGAAATAATATAGATATGGGTAAAATACTACTTAAAAAAGGTGTAAATATCAACACAACAGATAGCATCAATAATTTCTCGCCTATAATGTGGGCAGCTATGTATAAAAACAAAGAATTTGTCCAACTGTTACTAAAATACAAACCTGATTTGAGTATAAAAAGCAAATATAATTCTACGGTTTTCGGGATGACGAATGATAAAGAAATTCTCAAACTTTTAAATAATTCTAAAAATTAATATCCTAAGTTTTTGCTTATTCTATTTTTTTACTAAACTTTACATTTTTCATTTTGTAACTAATCCTATTTTTCCGTAGAAACCGATTAGTAATCATTCGATTTTTTACAAAACAAATAGAGTAAAGTATTAATGAGCAAACAAAGCCGGTACATTAAAATGAAATTTGCATCTTCTTCTTTGGATTTGCTAAAATTTCTATTTATATATTTTGTACTGGATTTTATCCTTAGAATTTATGAATTATACCTTCTTTATCCTTATTTTTCTGATTTCAAAGCTCTTCTCTCAAAAGAATTAAACGGGTTTTATCACGATATTTTTAAGTTTTCGACTCTTTTGTTCATATTCTTTGCCATTTATTTCACTTTCAGTCTCTGGTCAAGAAAAATGATTCGTGTTGTTACTTCACTGTTATTATTCTTATTTATACTACTGTCTTTTTTGACCATTCAATATTATGTAGTTTCATTTGTTCCACTTGACAAATCTGTGTATAGTTATACTTTCAACGATATCATAAAAATATTTTTTGCAAGTGGAGATATTTCTTTGATTAGTTATATTGTACTCGCATTTATTGTAATATTGTTTTTTGTCTTAGCAAAAAGTATAAAACTAAAATCTTATATATGGGTATATTTCATATGGTTTATTTGGATCGTCACAATGCCAAATATCAGTTACTCCCATGTTAAAGCAAAGTTTTTTGCTTCTCCTCAGGACTATTATTTGGTTAAAAACAAAGCTATTTACTTCCTTGAACAATCCGCCAAATATTTTAGCAATAACAATGAGCAAAATGATGATTTTTCAATAAAAAAGCTAAATAAAATCGCTAAAAAATATGCTTCTTTATACCCGCAAAACAAATACTTTTTATCTTCCTACCCTCTTTTAAGAAAAAGAGATGACCCTGATGTTTTGGGCAAATACTTCAAACTGAAAGACACGATACCAAACATTGTTTTTATCATTTTGGAAAGTATGGGAAGAAATATTTGTGGGCCAAATGCCAGATTTGGTTCTTTCACCCCATTTCTGGACTCATTGATCAATCACAGTTTGTATTGGGAAAACTTTTTGAGTAATGCAGACAGAACTTTCGGAGCAATTCCAAATATCTTGGGCTCTCTTCCATTTGGGGACAAATCATTTCATGATCATAAACAAAAACCATTTCCATTGCATAAAACTATTATATCTCATCTCAAAAACAATGGATTTAGGACTTCTTTTTACTACGGAGGTTGGACGCATTTCAATAATATGGACGATGTACTCAAGGCTAGTAATATTGATTTTATCCTATCTGAATTTGACAATGATGCTAAAAAAATAAAGAGTGACGCAGAGGACTTTTCGTGGGGATATGACGACAAATCACTATTTACACAATATCTTAAAACAATTAATTCTGATTCTGTAAAAAACACTAAACGTCTTGATATACTCTTAACACTATCCTTACATTCACCTTTTTCCCCACCAAGAAATGAGTATTATCTCAACAAATTCCAAAAAATTACTAACGATTGGTCTGAAAGCAGAAGAAAACTTATAAAACCATACACAAAACCACTGACAACTGTCCTATATGTCGATGATGCCTTAAGATATTTATTTGGTGAATTAAAAAAAAGGAAAGATTTCAAAAATACTATATTTATACTCACAGGCGACCACAATCTTCACGCAATGCCCGATGACAATGAGATTCGCCAATTCCAAATACCTTTGATAATATATTCTCCTTTGTTAGCTGATAGTGCAAAATTCAATTCAATCAGTAGTCACCAGGATATTTATCCAAGCATTTTGTCATTATTGAGTCATAAATATAATATCAAATTACCTAAGGTTACTCATTCTATTAGCAATGGTTTGTTTGCGTCAAAAGAATTCCGGCAAAATAAATTAATACCTTTTTTTCAAGGACGAAATCTCAACACATCGATTTTGGACAATGGATACTTTTTTTCTCAAGATAAATGCTACAAGTTAAATGAAGGGATGAATCTTGAACCAATCGAAAATGATTCAATTATTCGATTGATGAAATGGAAACTACAAATCATCAAGGATGTAAATAAGTATGTTTACAATAAAGACAAGATAATACCATATAAATACAAATAGTGTCAGAAAGGAAAGGCATATTCCATCTTTATTTTTCAAAAACATAAGGATAAATTCCGGGATAAGATTTATATACACCTTTGAGTTGGATTTTGTTTGTTGAATTCTTCAATTTGGCAATAAAGTCATTCACATCCGTGATTTTCATACCGTTGATACTTGTGATTAAGTACCCGGGTTCAATATTGATATTCGATATTTTACTTCCTTGAATTACGCTCACTACCATTACACCATATCCACCCGACAACGCTTTTTCTTCGGAGGTCAAATCCCTAAGCACAAAACCAAGGTTCACCAATACATCATCGTTTCTGTTAGCTATCAAATCAGTTGTATTCAAATGATTACGCAAAACTGAATTAGCAAATAGTGTTTTTCCGTTGCGTAAATATTTAATTTTGATTTTATCTCCCGGCTTATACTGTGAAATCAATCCCTCAAATTGAGCCACATCAATTATCCTTATTCCATCAATATCCAATATCTTATCTCCCGTTTTCAAACCGCTTTTATCAGCTGCACCTTTGCTATTTACCCTTTCGATTTCTACTCCGTCTTCCCCTTCAATATTCTTAATCAATACGCCAAGCCATGCTCTTTGGACTACTCCATAGTTGATAATATCAAATGCTACTTTCTTAACAATATTCGAAGGTATAGCGAAAGAATACCCTTGAAAATTACCGGAATCTGTGGAAATAGCTGATATCATACCAACATATTTCCCTTCGGCATCAAACATCCCTCCTCCACTATTTCCCGGATTTGCCACTGCATCTGTCTGTATATAGGACTCAATACTATTATCTCCAAGAAGATTCAAAGTTCTGTTCTTTGCGCTAATCACTCCTACTGAAACGGAATTCCTCAACTTAAAAGGACTACCGATCAACATTGTCCACTCCCCTACATTAAGCACATCGGAGTTGCCAAATGAAACAAATGGTGAAGTCGAATTGTCTATTTTCAAGACTGCGATATCTGTAGCCTCGTCTTTCCCGACAATCTTTGCGTTATAACTTTTGTCTGATTCCGTGATAACGACAATCTTACTAGCATCAGCAACCACATGGGTATTTGTTGCTATATAGCCATTAGGAGCAATAAAGACACCTGACCCCGTACTATTAGTAAACATTCCGCTGCCATCAGATTTCAAAGCATTGATATAAACAACAGCAGAAAGATTCTTTTTGGCAATTGCAGTAAAATCTCGGTCTCCATTGATTCCCGCATTATCCGTAAAAGAAATATTTCTAACAACTGCACTATCCTGAAATACAATCTTGGGCTCATTGAAATAATAATGATAAATCAATATCGCTACCATCGCCACAAATGACGAAATAACAAAATTTTCAAGATAGCTACTATTCTTTTTCATATAAACTAAATAACTATATTCAAATTGATTTATTATGTAGTGCCTGCCCGAAAACAGACAATTTTTGAAATTCTGATAATTTATGCTTAGATTTTGATTTTTTTTGCAATGATTTGATGCCTAAGTATCAATCACTTGAAAAAAAGTAAAAAGATAACAAAAAGAATCAATTTCAAATTTGATATGTTTTCGGGCAGACACTATGTACAAATACAATATTAATCCTGCTCTCTATCTCCCTCCGGCAAATAAATGCCTAAACAAATACTCTATATCATTGCTTATAGTATAATTCCTTGCATAATCCAAATTCAAATCATGTATATCTTTATCTGGCACATCGGAAATATCCGCTTTGAAAGAAGGACTGAAAATTCCTTTTTTTATCTGTGGCAATTCTCTAATCATTTTGTCATTTGGGATATATGATATCCAAGTTTTACGCATCATCAACACTTCAAATATATGTTTTATCTTCAGTTTATTATTGATAATAAACAATAAAGGGTAAAGAATAAGAATAATAATTGCAGAAAAGAAATCAAAAGAATACTTCAAAATACGATTTTTACTTTTACTCAAATTGAAGTCCATATCCAAATCGTAAAACTCTCCCCTGGAATTTCTTCCGGAACTTCCAATAATAGCAGATTTTTCATCAGGCACAATCTTAACTTTCACCTTATGACCAATCTTACTCATCCTATCAACGACATCCGACATTTCTATTATTCCAAGGCAAAATATAACTTCATCCACACCGAAATTCTCAATAATGCTATCCAATGAGGATATACCGGCAATAAATTCACCTTCAAAGGCTTTTTGTTCATCATTATGCGGATATAAAGCCCCAACAAATTCATAATCCACACCATTGATATCCATTATTCGTTTTACTCTATCAACACTATTTGCTTCTCCTACTATAACTGTTCTCCTTTTACTGTCACCTAAGCCAAAAACTCCGGGAAATAATAATTTCAGCAAAGACCTTGTAAAAATTACCACAACCATACTTATCAATGAACCCATCAATATGATTGCTCTGGAAAACCTGTATTCTTCAGGTAACAGTGAATAAAAAACCAGAATAATAAATGAACCAATGATTAAACCTTTTAGAGAATTAGTCAACAGCTTCTTTTTATATCCCTTGTTTAAAGCTATACTCAGTATCCACAATAGGGAGAAACCTGCATATAGATATCCTGTCTTCTTCAAGTCGTAATAGCCTGGATCTTGGAAATGGTAATTTGCCCAAAATTCTTGTATCAAAATAAAAACAGTAAAAAAACTAATGGCATCTAGAATAGGAAGAAAATAATTTCGCAATAATTTATTAAAATAACTCGATACTGCCAATCCGAAGACTGCAATGTTAATAATCCATAGCAGCGGATTTATTGTTTTTCCCCCATAATGCTTTTTAGCAAAAATAGCCATTGCCTTGTAGAAGATATTGTGATATTTTACAGAACTTTTTTTAGTGCTTTCCCCTTTGAAATGTACAATTGTAGTTTTAGGAAAATAATAAATCTTAAATCCTGCCTTTCTTATCCTATAAGAGTAATCAATATCTTCGCCGTACATAAAAAAAGCTTCATCCAGATAACCGACTTGGGGCAAAATATCAGTCCTAATGCACATAAAAGCGCCGCTTAAAACATCTATTTCATGGATTTCATTTTCATCCAAATATCCCAGATTATATTTATTAAATATTTTAGACTTTGGAAACAACTTTGAAAGACCAGAAAATCTAAATAGTGATGATGTAATCGTAGGAACACTCCTTTTTGATTCCGGCAAAAACTTACCTTCTCCATCAATCATTTTTACGCCCAAAGCACCTGCATCAGGATTTTTCTCCATAAAATCATATATCTTAATCAAAGTATCTTCTTCGACTAAAGTATCAGGGTTTAGCAATAGAAAATATTTACCCCTAGCAATTTTTATCGCTTGGTTATTTGCTTTGGCAAAACCAACATTCTCTTTATTTGCAATCAAATGAACAGAGGGGAATTTACTCTCAATCACAGACACCGAATTATCGACTGAAGCATTATCAACCACAATAATCTCAATATTGAGATTTTGTTTCGCCTTGAGTACAGAAATAAGACATTGCTCGATAAAATATCTAACATTATAATTGACTATTATGACAGAAATGTCTATCATCACATATTATTTTGTAGTAGTGTTTCCATAAGGTATTCTTGTCAATATAGACCTCCCTAATGTGAGCTCATCAGCATATTCCAATTCTCCTCCAAATGAAACGCCCCTTGAAATCATAGAGATTTTAGTATTATCAGGCAATAGATTTGATATGTAAAAAATCGTAGTCTCTCCCTCAATTGTAGGACTAATTGCCATAATTAACTCTTTCAGGTCTTCGCTTTCCTTAATCCTCATGACCAAACTATCTATATTAATATCATCGGGAGAAATGCCTTCCAAAGGAGAGATCAAGCCTCCTAAAACATGGTAAACTCCATTAAACTGTTGAGTGTTCTCTATGGCGATAATATCCCTAATATTTTCAACAACACAAATCGTATTTTTATCCCGCATACTTGAAGTACAAATATCACAATAATCTTCGTCAGAAATATTGTGACACTTTTTACAAAATTTAATATTTTCCAAAGCGATCAGATTAGCTGCTAAATTTTTACCCACTTCCAAATGCCCATTCAATAAATGCAAAGCAATTCTCAAAGCGGTTTTTCTACCGATTCCGGGCAAATTTGATATACCGTCAACGGCTTCTTGTAATATTTTTGAAGATATTATCATTTAACAAACAGTTATTATTATATTTTAAAAAATCAAAATTAACATATTAAAAGAATTTATCATAATATCAGATGATAATTTATATATTGCGGGTGCATTTCATTTTTTCGTGTTATTACAAGAAATTTTGTTGATGTGGCCAACATTGCGTACCTACGGCACGTATCTTAGTTGGTTAATAGCCTTTTTACCCATATTTTGTACCTAACGGCACATTGATGTAAGTATATAGAAGTAAAACGAATTAATTTTATAACTAGGGGCGGTCTGTGCAAATAGAAAAATTAATCTTATATGCGAAAAAATGAAATTCAACCTCATATTCCGTTTTTCAATAATAAGTATTATCTTTGACACAGAATCTTAGTTTATCGTCCAAAAAATAGCGAGAATAATGAAAAGAAATGATTTTATAAAAACATTGGGACTTGGGGCATTAACTATAAGCTCAAAATCTTATGGTCTTGGAAATCTCACTAAAGCCAATTTTAAGAAATTAACAATTTTACATACAAATGACTGGCACAGTAGGATTGAACCATTCCCGAAAGGAAAGAGCAGAAACAGCAATAAAGGAGGAGCTGCAAGGAGATCCAAATTGATTTCCGATATAAGAAAAAGAGAAAAAAATGTACTGCTATTTGATGCAGGTGATATATTTCAAGGTACACCCTACTTCAATTATTTTGGAGGAGAACTTGAATTCAAATTGATGTCAAAAATGGGTTATGACGCTGCTACTATTGGAAATCACGATTTTGACGGTGGAATGGACGGTTTTAAAAAAGCTCAAAAGTATGCAAACTTCGATTTCATCACTACTAATTATGATTTTTCCAATACTATTTTGGACGGAAGAACTATTAAGCACAAAATTATAGAAATAGACGGAATCAAAGTAGGTCTCTTAAGTGCCAATATTGAGCTGGACGGATTAGTCCCAAAAAAATTATATAAAGAAACAAAGTATCTCAATCCAATCGAACTTGCAAATGACAAAGCAAAATATTTAAAACACGACAAAAAATGTGATTATATCGTCTGTCTTTCTCATTTGGGCTATAAATACAAAAACGATAAAATATCCGATATCACATTGGCCAAAAATTCTTCGAATATAGACTTAATTATCGGTGGCCACACGCATACTTTTATGAGACAAGCAGATAATATTTTGAATAAAGAAGGTAAAAATGTAATCGTTACTCAAGCCGGGTGGGCAGGTATTCTACTTGGTCAATTGGATATATATTTTACTAAAAAAAGCGAATTTATTTGGGCAAATTCAAGCTTCAACGAATAAAAGTTTTCCTGGGTTTTCAATGCTCTAATATATAGATTTTTAAATATATATGAATACTCTACACTGTATTTTTTTGTTTTTTAACACGCTTTATATTATGTTTTATTTTATATAAGTTTAAATGTAAAAATAGGCACAAATTATAAAAAAGAATATTACATTTGCAATCGTGAAAATTGTTTTTGAGTTTTCTTTTCAAATATAATCATCACACACACTTAGATTGGCTTAAGTTTTAGCAAAAACAAAACAATACCGAACGGAGAATGAGTTTGAACCACGTACAAATTTGGCATAAATGTCTTGTCGATATCAAAAAGAATGTAGATGAACGAAGTTTCAATACATGGTTCAAGCCTATAAAATCTGTTAAACTTTCAGGTAAAACGCTAACTATTCAGGTACCAAATAAATTCTTCTACGAGTGGCTTGAAGACAGATATGTTGATTTGCTTGGCAAAGTCCTATTTCAACAGTTGGGTCAAGGTGCAGGTCTTCAATATCAAATAGTTGTTGACGACCATAAAGATATCGAGGGCAATTACAAGAAAAATATTGAGAAAAAACTCAAAGAAAATCCATACATAAAGCTTTTTGCCGAAGAATTTAATAATGACCTTAATAAGGGATACACTTTTGATAATTTTGTAGAGGGACCGAGCAATCAATTAGCAAGAAATGCAGCATTGGCTATATCAAAAAATCCGGGAAAAAGCTCATTTAATCCACTAATCATTCACGGTGGTGTCGGTTTGGGCAAAACACATATGATTAATGCTTTGGGGAATGAAATCATCAAATTAAATCCAAATGCTAGAATTATTTATACCAATACTGAGAGTTTTACCAGGCAAATAATACAAGCATTACGCGACAATAGCATATACGATTTCATCAATAGCTTTCAATTGGTCGATATTTTTATTATAGATGACATACAATTTTTAGAGGGGAGGAAGAAAACTCAAGAAATATTTTTTAATATTTTTAATTATTTGCATCAAAGAGATAAACAAGTTGTAATCACATCTGATGTTTCCCCCAAAAACCTAAAAGGAATTCAAGAAAGATTGATTTCAAGGTTCAAATGGGGTTTGGTTGCAGAATTGCAAAAACCAAATCTTGAAACGAGAATTAAAATTTTGGAATCAAAAGCTCAAAGAGATCAACTAAAACTGACCCCCGATGTACTGAATTTTATAGGCTATCATGTCAAAGGAAGCATCAGAGATCTCGAAGGAGTACTGGTGTCTCTGTCTGCCCATTCTACCCTGAACAACCGTAAAATTGACCTTAAACTGACAAGTGAAGTTGTAGATACATTTTCTCACAATATGAGCAAAGAATTAAGCATTGCAAATATTCAACAAATTGTGAGTGATTTTTTCAATATTTCGATTGACCATATCATAGGAAAAACGAGAAAGAGGAATATTGTAGTAGCAAGGCAATTGAGTATGTATTTCGCAAAAAAATTGACAACACTTTCACTGAAAGAAATAGGAAAACATTTTGGAAACCGGGATCATACTACAGTCATGCATTCTATTAAGACTATTAATGACTTAATTGATACCGATACTCTATTCAAAGAGACATTTAATAAACTTGAACACAAACTCGAGCACAGTTTAATCAAATCGTTTCATTAAAATAATTCTACATTTTTAAGAACAATAATCTTTTTTTTTCGTTCTCCCATTTATAAACGATTATTAACATGAAGAAATTAGTATTTTTATTGGCTGTAATAGTCACATTATTCTCTTGTGACAATTCATTGGACTTAAATGAAGCTTGGAAAGATATTCCGGTAACTTATGGATTTTTAAACCCAAGTGATACCGCTCAATATATAAGAGTAGAACGTGTATTTAACGACCCGAATACTTCTGCTATAGAAGTTGCCAAAATCACTGACTCTCTGTATTATAAAGACATCAACGTTGTATTGATTAGAGAGAAAACTTTGGATTCGTACCCTTTGCAATTGGTAGATGCCAATCTTGAAGGATTTGTCAGAGATACGGGAGCATTTGCAAATACTCCAAATTATCTCTATAAAATAAAAACCGGTGATATTGTACTAAAACCCTCAGAATATTATACTTTATTGGTTACAAAAGAAAACGGAGATACAATCACAACTGCAAAAACAAAAATATTAAAGGATATAGTAATATACATTCCATCCGGAAATGCGTTGGAAAGACCGGTAAAAATGGGATATGACCTCAAACACAATATCAGTTGGGACCCTGATCATGATGCTGGCTATTACGATTTATTTATGAGGATGAATTTCAGGGAAAAGGATAAAACGCATGGGGATACTTGGATAAATAAATCTTTGAACTGGAAAATAGCAACAGGCATCACAAAAGGCAACCATAGATATTTAGGCAAAGACTTTTTTATTTTCTTGAGAGATCATTTACAAGCAAATAATAATATTGAAAGGAGATTTTCGACTTTTGACCTAAAAGTAAGATCTGTCGGTAAAGAATTGAAAAATTATACAGACATCCTTAATTCAAATTTGGGTATCACATCTTCTCAACAAATACCGACATATACAAATATGTCAAACGGTTTTGGTGTATTTAGCTCAATAAATAATACTGAATTGAAAGGATTTTACCTCTCGGATGAGACTTTGGATTCATTGAGCAGAGGGATATATACAAAAGATTTGAATTTTAAATAAAAGATGAAACTTTGGAAGAAATATAAAGACTCATTGATATTAAATGATAAATTATTTCTTGCAGAAGAATTGAAAGCAATAGAAGTCAGTACCCTACCCCAATGGTCAAAACCCTATTGGGAATTCATCAAAGATTGGATATCTGATGACGAATATTTGACCGTACATACCTCCGGTTCAACGGGAAAGGCAAAAGGCTTACAAATACATAAAGATGTCTTTACAGCGAGCGCTCTAAACACTGGAAAATTCCTGAATTTAGAAAAAGGAGACAAAGCATTATTGTGTTTACCGGGAAATTATATCGCAGGCAAGATGATGATAGTTAGAGCTTTTGTCTTGGGCTTAAATCTACATTGGCAAAAGCCGGGTTCGCTCCCAAATATAGATTCAAAATACGTTTTTGCTGCAATGACTCCGATGCAAGTCCAAAAATTGATCGAATCGAATAAAAAAAGTATAGACTTTATTGACAAACTCATCATCGGTGGAGCACCGGTTAACAGTTTTATTTTGGAGAATTTGGCTGATGTCAAATCCAAAGTTTTTGAAACATATGGCATGACAGAAACGGTTAGCCATATTGCGCTTAAATCACTGAATGGTATGGACAAAAGCGAATTCTTCACTTTGCTGCCGGGCATTGAAATTGATATAGACAAAAGAAATTGCCTTATAGTCTCAAGCAAACATCTAATGCTTGGAAATTTGATTTCAAATGATATTGTACAATTAAAGAATAAAAAACAATTCAAATGGCTGGGCAGATATGATAATATTATCAATTCAGGAGGAATAAAACTAATACCTGAGCAAATAGAAAACAAACTCAAAGCTATATTGAAAAGTGAATTTTTTATCTTTGGAATTGAAGATAAACTGCTGTCAACAGTTCCTGCGTTAGCGATTGAAAGTACGGTTCAAACCCCGGGCA
Source organism: Saprospiraceae bacterium (assembly GCA_027008645.1). Classification (GTDB taxonomy): domain Bacteria; phylum Bacteroidota; class Bacteroidia; order Chitinophagales; family Saprospiraceae; genus JADJGA01. The sequence continues at coordinate 5,871 of JALVEE010000018.1, read as the reverse complement.
TAGAATTTCACCAAGTATTGGATAAGTACGAAATTCCTAAAAAAATCTACTATTTAGATAGATTTATCAGAACGAAGTCAGGTAAAATCAAAAGAAAAGAGACAATCAATCAAATATTAATAGGCAATCATTAGATAATTCTATTTATCATAATCATCATCCCAATTTTTTATCTTGGGTTCACCTAATTTCCCAACTGATTTTGCTACTATCATTGATACAGTAGCATCGCCTGTCACATTGGCAATAGTACGAAGCATATCTAAAGGTCTGTCTATTGCAAAAATCAGAGCAAGACCTGCTTCCGGTATTCCGGCTTGCGCTAAAACTATAACCAACATAACCATTCCCGCACCCGGAACCGCGGCAGAACCAATACTGGCAAGAGTAGCAGTGAGGATAATACCCAATTGCGTCTCAATACCTAAATGCATCCCGAAAGCCTGTGCGATAAACACGGCAGCAACTGCTTGGTATAAACTGGTTCCATCCATATTTACAGTCGCTCCTATCGGCAATACAAAACTGCTTACCTCTTCTTCAACTCCAAGGTGCTCTGTCACTCTTTCCATTGTTACAGGTAATGTAGCGGCACTTGAACTTGTCGAGAAAGCCAACAATTGGGCAGGCAAAATACCATTTATAAAATATGAGGGCTTTTTCCTGACAATTAGTAATATTAGCAAATTATAAAATACCAATAACAAAAACAACCCGGTTATAACAGTTATAGCATACCAGCCCAAAGCTTTAAAAAGGTCTAAATTGGGAGACTCAACTACCAATGATGCCAATAAGGCAAAAACACCATATGGCGCAGCGAGCATTATCAAGTCAATCATTTTCAAGATAACTTCATTGAAACCATCAAAAAAATCTTTAACAGTCTTTGATTTCTTTTCAGGAACTAAAATCAGACTGACACCAAAGAATATTGCAAAAAATATAACCTGAAGCATATTTCTGTTATTGCTTGCAGCCTTAACGATATTGTCGGGAACCAAGTCCTCCAAGGCTGATAGCGGACCACTTGATTTTTGCAACTCCGCTTGCTGTTTATACTTATTTGCCTTGTCCAAATTTTGAGCCACAAGCTCCTTTCTTGTTTGATCTGAAATGGATTCCCCCGGTTTAATTGTATTGACTAATATCAAGCCTATACTTACAGCAATCACTGTTGTGATAATATAAAGTATTATCGTTCTACCTCCCATAATCGAGAGTTGAGATATATCCTTAAGATCCGAAACTCCTTTAATAAGCGAGGCTAAGATAAGAGGGACAGCAATTAGTTTAAGAGAATTAATAAATATTTTCCCAAATGGTTTTATCCAGTCTCCGACAAACTCTTTACCAAAATCAAACCGGGTCATAATCAATCCGAATACGACTCCCAATACCATACCTATAAGTATCTTCCAGTGCAATGCTATTCCCTTCATATTTTATTTTTTAATCAATAAATACAAGGGTAAATATAGCAATAGTTAACGTATTAAGGTAATATCCCCGGAAAATTTAGTAATTTCTCCATCATCGGAGACTACTTCAATATAATAAACATAAACTCCACTAAGTGCTTTTTCTCCGTTGATTAATCCATTCCAGCCCAAATTACTGTTGGGAGAGTTTACCATAAAATCAGTTTTATGATACACAATATATCCCCATCTGTCAAATATACTAAAGGATTTTATATGAATATCAAGACCATTAGTAGAACTAATAGTGAAAAAATCATTGATTCCATCAAAATTCGGAGTAAATATATTGGGTACATATATATCAAATATCCTATCTATCTTAATATCCCGGCATACTTCCACCTCACACAAACTATCAAAATACATAATAGCACAAAGTTCAAAATTTACCTGTGTCGGCAATACTTTCAATTCGACAGAATCACAGTCTCCGGCACATAAAAGAGAATCTCCCATATACCAATATATACTATCCGGCTCAATGCCATCTGTCTCAACGAAATATTTATAAGCTGTATTGAATTTTATTTTCCCCTCTCCCATAATTTCAATATCAGGTTTAGAAGGTTGCTCCAATTTAAATCCTGCGGTAAAATTGCATCCGTTGGAATCTGTCAATACAAAATTGTACTCACCAGCTGCCAAGCTATCAATCGTAAGAGAATTGAACTCTGTCTGATTCAACATCAAAGCATAATCTTTTAACTCGGGGCTTGGATTGATTTCCAATATGCCATCTTCAGAGTCAAAGCAAGAAATATCTTTCACTCTCCAATCAACACTCAATTGGGGGAAAACAGTAATTGTTGTATCAATCTTATAGCTACAGTCATCCACTTTGAATTTGAAGCTTATTTTATGTTCACCTGCACTTAATTTATCCTTATATATAACTCCATTATCATTTACTATATCACCAATCCATATGGCATCTCCGGTAGTATCAACGATATACGTCAGCTTAATGGAATCTTCCAATTCATCCCAACAAGTATCATCGGGCAGATTATCTATTGACACTACTCTTGAGGGACAATTTATCGTGGAGCATGAATCTTGGTACGATTTATTCTCACACTCACAACCGCTAATAGCCTTGATCTCAATACCGATTTTTTGTCCATAAGTGAGCCCTTTGATTGTATCATGTGCCTCATTTACCACATGATAAAACTTAGAATCCACCCAAACTTCATAATGGTCAACACAACCTGTAGAATCCCAGGCAATAATCACAGAGTTATTGGTATTAGAGACACAATCTATTACCGGTTCTGATAATTGTGCTTGCACTGTTATCATCTGACTTTCTTCAAAAGAGCAATTCTTGAAATCAACAGTAACTTTAAGTTCAAAAGAACCTGCATCATCATTATTCCAAGTAATCCTATATTTACCATTGCCAAGATCAAACAAATCACCCTTGTCAATATGAACTTTATATGAAAGAGTATCGATAAAATTATTCAATTCCACATATACTGTATCATTAGAGCAAACTACCTGTTTATCCAAACTAAAACCGGCTGCAGGCAAAAAATCTATTTTAGTATCATTTAATGTATATGAGCATTGTTTTCCTGATTGATACAGTGTCACGACCGGAAAATAAATTCCAGGTTTTTTTACAATAAAAGGGTCAAATGAAAATGATGTTTTAACTACATCGTTTTTCTCGTTGTACCAATTTACCAAAACATTGCTGTAATTCGATCTGTCAAAGCCATTTTGATTTATAGAAATTTTAAATGTATCATTATCGCAACTTAACTCAGTCACAAAGCCTTTAAAACTAAAATAATAAATATGCTTTATCATAAAGGTCTTGCATGAATACTCATCGATAATTGTATCCCGGATCATTGTGTCTTTATAGAACTTGTCACTATCACAAATCACAGTATCTACTTCAACAACCGGCTCATTAACCTTTACTACAGTTACTTGCTCCCTCACTTTACAACCAATACTATCTGCATAATTATAATAATAAGTTCCTGCTGAGTCAATAGCAACTCCATGCCAACCTTCGGGTCTGTAATGAGATGTATTTAATGCTGACTCACATATGTATGCAGTATCCAATACAACAGTCTCCATTGTATCAATAACTACATACAAGCAACTACTGTCAGCAGCATCACAATCGGTCATTGGCGTAGTACATATCTTGTATGTTGTATTCTCCTTAGTAAAACGATATCTTAATTTAAAGCTATCTGACATTTCTAATGTATCTTGTGTTTTCCATATAAAATACTCAGCATTATCCGCTCCCAGCTCTTCAAACATCATTTCACTACCCAGACAAGCAGTAATAGTATCCCCCACTTTAATCGTGTCATTGTTATAAGAACTTACAACAAAACTTTTTACGGTATCAACTACAAACCCACCAATACCAGAATTCACTTTAAGTTTAAATTTAACCTTAGCGCATTCAAATCCATCAATAATTAGATAATATGTATGACCGGGAATAAAATTTGTAGCCGTAACTGTCCTCGTATTTAAGATATTAGGGCTACCGTCACAAACCAAGTATTCAATATTAGGGTCTTTAAAATCACATCTATCAACAATTCCGTATTGATAGCCCTTTTTTAACGACCCCTTATGAGCTGTAATGCTGATAGGATTAATGTCAATAGATACAGTATTTGAATTTGGGACAAATGCAAAAAACAATGGATTCTGTGATTGCCCTGCTGAACTACATATTTTGAAACTTGGAGCAACTACAGTATCGTGTAATTCCCATGGCCCCACCATTGAATTTGCAGAGCAGAAAATATCTGTACCAATACAAGATGTATCCGGGGTTTGGGCAAATATTTTTGCCGATAAAAACACTAAAAAAACCAAAAAAAATGTATAATTAAACACTTTTGACATACTCACTTCACAACATTTTATCTAAAAAAATGCAAAGATATATTTATAATAATAATAATATATATATTTTGTATTTTTTTACTTAGTATCTATAAGAAAACTGATTCTTTTGCCGACTATATAGATACAGTTGTTAAAGATTTGATGTGTTTTCTTTTAGACATCACTTAATAATAGTTACATCTCCAGCGATTCTATAGATTGAATCATCTTCCAATTCCAATTCAAAAACATAGACATATACTCCGGAGTTAACATTTCTCCCTTTAAATTTCCCATTCCAACCATCAATTGGAACATTTATTCTCAAATTTTTCTTATCAAACAATTTCTCTCCCCAATTATCATAGATCATCAACCTTTTAATATTCTTAACTCCTGAACCTGTTTTAATATAAAAATAATCATTAAGCCCGTCTCCATCAGGAGTAAATATATTAGGAACATAAACATCAGGTTTCCCTTTAACTTTGATCCATATCTTATCCTCCGCTACACAGCCATTGCTATCAACAACCATTAGGCTAATACCGGTTGATTTTTGAAGTTTAACTATTTGTATAGAATCATTCTGAGTATTAAATAAAAATTCAGGTGTCCAATGATAGCTCTCCACTCCGTTCTTCGCATCTATAATCGCAGAAACTTTAACGCTATCACCAAGGAAAATATTGTCTCTATCCACTCCTAATTGAAGTTGAACATCTGCACCATCAGGTATGACAATATTAGTATCCAAAACACAACCGTAGTAATCCTTGATATAAATATTATAGACACCTGCCTCCTTGGAATTGTAGCTTCTATTATTGGAAAACCAATAATTGTCCAAAGAGTAAGAATAAGGTTTTTTACCACCAAAAACCGTATCAATATCAATTTCGGCATCTGAATATCCATAGCAACTCGGAGGTTTAATCACAATCCTTGCACTATCCAATTTATAATCGTAACTTGCAATTTCAATAGAATCAATAGAGAAACATCCATTAGTAGAATTGGTCAACTGCAAAGTATATATTCCTGAACTATTAAAAGTCATTTTGTCCGAAAACTGCCCCTTTAAGATAGAGCCATCGTAGGTATTCCAATTATAAACAAATGGAACAGTATCTCCATTTAAAACATTCACAGTTATCTCTCCTGTTTTTTTATCACATTTAAGTGAATCCGAATACTCAAATTCAAATTCAGGAGCAATGGTATCAATATCAACTAGTACTTGAGCACTGGAATCACATTTATTCTGTCCTATAACATTGATTTCATATTGTCCTGCTTTATAAACAACAGGATTTATTTCATTCGACACAAAACCATTGGGGCCACTCCATTCTATGGAATAATCATCTTGGACTCTTATTGCTTTCAATTGAACAGAATCCTGAATGCAATTCAACGTACCACCAAAGGCTTCAAAATCAGGGTTAACATGTGCTTCACTCACTTTAAATGCCTTTGAGCTGGTGCAGCAGTTTTTCCCTTCTGCAAT
>JALVEE010000017.1 GCA_027008645.1 Saprospiraceae bacterium | reverse complement strand
TGTATTAGCTTCCGTAACAATGTCACCAAGACAATGGTTGCTGTCAAGTTATCAATAATCGCTGATAAAAAGAAAGCTATAATACCTATTATCCATAGCAATTTCCTCTTCTCTTTTGTTCTAACATATCCTTTCAAAACCTCGAATCCCTGATGTAGGTCTATCAACTCAACAATCGTCATCGCTCCCATTAGAAAGAACAATATCTCTGATGTCTTACCAAGGTGATGTACAAGTGTTGCAACAAACCCTTCATGTGCTTCTTCTCCTCCCGAAATATTCCACAAATGACCATGGCTATCAACGATATCAGCAAGACCATTATTGAATGCTATCGAAAGGATAGCCCACATTATTGCTCCCATCAAAATAGTGGGAACAGTCTTGTCCAATTTTAACGGATGCTCTAAAACTATAAGAGTATATCCCAACACAAAAGTCAAAACAATGAGTAAAGTTATCATAGTAAAAATATGTTTTATTAATAATAATCGGCAAATGTAGGGATTTGACAACAAAATTCAACAAATATTATTATTTTATTTCCAACAAAAAGAGACTGCTTCTAAATAAGAAACAGTCTCCAATGGTTAAAATAAAGATTACACTTATTTAATTTTTATCATCCTTTTGACTAAATGCTCTCCTTTAAACTCAAAGTCAACAAATAGTACACCTGTCTGATTTATTCGATTTTTCTCTAATGAAATCTTGTTTGGTCCTTTCAAGCCTTCAATATTATATTGATCAACGACTGCACCAAGACTATTAGTAATCTTTACTTTCACATTGCCATTTTCAGGCAAATCAAATCTAAACATTGTGGTATATGACCAAGGGTTAGGTTCATTTTGATAAAGAACAAATGCTCCATTATTATCATTTCTAAACTCAAGAACCAGATTTTTTATTTGTTCATCTTCTTCAATAGCCATATTTGGAGTAATATCATCTGTTATCCCAATCAATCCTCCAAGAACTCCACCTTTCTTAACCTTAAATCTAATATTAAACAAAATAGCATTTTCATCGAAATCTTTACCGTTAATATCATCCCAACTTAGGGTGATCATACCTTTGTCAATACTCTTCAAACCAATATTATTATCGGTTAATTCTATCTCGGAATTTTCAATTGCTTCATATTCTAGATATTCTCTATCAAAATTAAATGTAAATTGCATACCCAACAATGAAGCTTTTTGAGACAATTTTACCGGAATATCTACAATCTCTCCTTTCGTTAAAAATTCATTCTCCACATTGAGATTAATAGCTTCCGCACTTCTTTGTTTTACTCTCATCCTTGAATTTGCAATAGCAGAGCAGTCTATATCCCCAATTTTGACTCCAATAAATCTAACATTGATATTTTCTCTCAAATCCTCTACCATCAATTCCTGCGGATAGTCCTCGTTCAGCGGATATTTTGGATTTACAAAATTGTAATTAGCATCAACAAACTTCCAACTTGTATTATTTGTAAATGATTCTTTTTCTCCAAGTATTACTTTCCTTAGATTCAAAATATCAGAGGCAGTTACTTTTTTATTATTATTGATATCAGCAGCTATGATCTTATAAGGAGTATTCAACCTCTCGATACCCAAGATATGTTTTTGCATTTTGATAATATCAAGAGTATTGATACCATTTCGAATATTCTTATTCTTCCATGGTTTAACCTTATAATTACCTTCTCCCTCAATAGGAATAAACTCAAATGCTCCATTTATATCCGTTTGCAGATTACCGTTATCTTTACCTGTGATTATAACTCCGGTATTCTCAACTCCTTCTCCATTTTCAGTATTAATAATACCGTTTATTGAAGGAAAAGCAAAAGTATTACAGAAATTATTTGGATCACTTACAGTAACGTGAGTCACACAAGAATCAATCAAATTCCCATCTTGCCATTGGTAAATCATCTTGTCACTATCACCTAAATCATCGCAATAATAAACCGTGCTATCCACATCAGGATCGGTATTTGACAAGGATAAATCTATACAATCAGAAGGCTCTGCCGACAATTGATCGATGTAGGCGATTACACTATCTCCTTCCTCAATATCCAAAAATGCTTTTATGCAATAATTAGGTGGATATAGAACCAAACGGTAAGTATAAGTAGATGTATTACCGCAATGATCTGTAGCTGTTATAGTGATATTCCATTCACCTTCTGGATATTCTCCTGTTGCATCAGCACTGTTATTATCAAATGCATATGGCGAGTCATTTGTGACAACAACATTAGGGTCACAATCCACTACATATCCGTACAGATCAATGGTATCGGTTCCATTACAATCTTGATCTTTGAGTTCAAGTTTCATGTCTTCGGGACCAAATATCACAGGTGGAAGCGTATCAAATACAATCAATATCTGAGTATCTTGATATATTCCCGTACTTGGATCTCCTTCAAATTGACATGAATCTACTACCGTCCATATCCTTTGTATCGTATCATTACAATTATCATTATTTGTAAGGTTAGTATCTGCATAATCTACCGTAATAACAGCACATCCTGCATTATCATAATTTATAACAGGTTTGCTATTGAGCGAGTCAGGATTCAATGAAGAACAGTCTTCTACAGTCAAGGTATCAACTGGCCAAGTAATATCCGCTTCACTAAAATTGTCATCTTCTGCTTCAACTGTTATAAGCTGTGTACAATTACTAGAATTGCCACTAGGATCTGTAATCATAAAATTCCTTGTGATCGCACCGGCACCACAATTGTCCATATTTATAATATCGGATTCTACGTAATCTCCACCTTGAGAACAATTGTCAGAAACAACAGGTTCCCCAAAAACAGCTACAAACTCGCTTTGATCCGGAACTCCGGAACAAAATACCGTCGTATCATTTGGACAAACAATACTTGGCGGGGTAGTGTCCTGTGCCACTATTATTCCGGTACAAGTACTCGTATTTCCGCTCAAATCTGATACTGTCAATGTAAATTCAATCGGAATTCCTGCATCATTACAATAAAATGTATCCGGCTCTACCTCCAAACTAATATTTTCACATTGATCATAACTTCCTGCGTCAACATTCTGACCTGTTATAACAGCCATTCCTGTTTCATCTAATGGAATATATAATGTATCTACGGCACTACAAACAGGTGCAATAGTATCTAAAACAGTTATCTCAGATATACAGGTTGAAATATTACCACTATTATCCGTAAGAGTCACAGTATCCATATAAACCTCTGAAGCATCCTCACAAATAAAACTTTCTTTACTCAATGAAGTATCTACTATCTCTCCACAAGGATCAAAGCTACCATTATCAATATCATCAAATGATACAGATGCATTGCCATTATCATCCAGATATACAGTATCATTATTAACCAAACACTGAGGGGGTATTGTATCAATTACCGTGACTATTGCTCCACATGTATCGCTTTCTCCTGTCACATTATCCGTCACTATCAAATCAACCATATTTTCACCTAAATCATCACAGCCAAAAGTATCAGGCTCTGCCACTAAAGTAACATCATCTGAGCCTCCACATCCTCCTCCACCTGAATAGATATCCTCCGGATCTAATACTCCAACACCATTTTCATCCAAAATCAATATAGTATCATGTGCATTACAAAGCTGTGTCATCGTATCTATAATAGTAACTGTTGCCGTACATATACTTGTGTTACCACTTGCATCAAATACCGTGATATTAACAGTATTATCACCAATATCATCACAATTGAATGTATTAGGATCAACCGTGACAGTATCTACTCCACAGTTATCTGTTGAATTGCTTGCAACAAAATCACCCGTAATTGTAACGGTACCATTTGCATCTAATGCTACGGTAGTATCATTAGCAACACATAAAGGATCCAATAAGTCAAGTACGGTTATATCTGCACTGCAATCAGAAGAATTTCCGCTACCATCTGTCAAAGTAACAGTAACGGTCTGTACAGCATCCAGGTCAGAACAATCAAATGAATTATCGCTCAAAAGTGTATCTGTGATTCCACAAGCATCATTGCTACCATTATTTATATCCTCAAATGTGATTGATCCGTTTCCGTTCGCATCAAGATTAACCGTAAAATCGTGTACAAGACAATTTGGAGCTATAGTATCAGCAACCGTAACTATTGCATCACAAGTATCTTTTTCTCCGGTAACATTATCTGTCACAATCAACTGCACATCATTTGCACCCAAATCACTACAATCAAATGTATCAGGATCTGCTTCCAATGAAACATCATTTGACCCTCCACATCCTCCTCCACCTGAATAAATATCAGCTGGATTCAAAACAGCATTTCCATTTGCATCAAGATATACAATGGTGTCATGTGCATTACAAAGTTGTGTAAGAGTATCTATTACTGTTACAGTTGCTTGACAAACACTTGTATTGCCATTTCCATCAGTGACAGAAATAGTGACAGTATGATCTCCAATATCACTACAACCAAAACTATTTGGAGCAACACTTATACTTGCTATTCCACAATTGTCCGTTGAATTCCCTCCAACAAAATCTCCGGTTATAACAACATTGCCATTTTCATCTAAAGCAACAATTGTATCATTAGGCACACAAATAGGTGCGTAAGGATCAACGACAGTCACATCCAAATCGCATTGCGATGTATTGCCACAATCATCGGTCAAGGTAAAAGTAACTGTGGTCACACCACCCGGATAAGTACCACTTGCATCTAATCCTTGATGATCTGCATAAACAGAATTGTGGGTTACAACAACCCCTGTATTACAAGTAGCATCATATGTCGGAATTGCAATATGTGCATAAGCTTCACACTTGGTATCATCCGTAATATTCACAGTCACATCATCACCACATGTCAATACGGGTGTTTCTGTATTTTTAACGATGATTTTTTGAGTAAAATATATTGTAGTATCAGTATCAACACAACCAAAATCAACTGCCCATGTCCTTTCTATTCCTCCACAAATATTTTCATTCTCATCCAAAGCTACATCCGAATATGAAATATCAAATGTATCACAACCACATTTATTATCAACTGTAAGACTATCTACCAATCCGGCACCGGGATCCAAATCAGGATTACAGGCTTCAATGACTACTGAATCCGAAGGATAAGTTATACATCTATCCAAAGGATTACAGATATACATATTGTCTTGAACCTCCAGATGAGTTGTACAATAGTCATAATTTCCAAATGTATCTGTCACAAAAATATTTATATCGTAAAGTGATTTGCTCAACCAAGAGCAATCCAAATCAAGAATTGTATCATTCACATCAATTGAATAACTGAATTTCAATGGCGAACCACATGAATGGTAAGAATGGTTATCAAACAATTCTGCCAAAACATCGGCTACTCCGGTTGTATCCCCATCTACCAATTCGGGACCGAGTTCTACAATCAATTTATCCTTACAAATAGCTGTAGGTTTTTTGCAGTTCTTGATAGTGAACAATTGAGATTTTGCAATACTATTGCCGCATCTGTCCTCAACACGCCATATAATGCTATGTGTTCCTATAGGATACTCGCCGCTGGCAATAGCTTTATGACCTACTTGACGAACGGTATCATCAATTATTCCATCATTGTATAAATCTATATAGTATGTCCATTGGAGATCATCTCCCGCAGTACAATCATCTTCTCCATATGCTTCCAAATCCACAAATCCTGATTTGCAATTATTGTCATAAGTACAGGTATCAACATCAGCTCCGACTTGAATGGTGGGATCTACTGTATTGACTACATGTATCAATTGATCAAAATGCCATGTTTTAAATACTCCTTTTACTTTTTGACATGCATCCAATACATTCCAAGTCCTCACAATAGTATAGCAAGCATCACCTTGAATGCCAAAAAATGTCTTGTCATTGTAATTCATTGACACCAAATCACATTGATCTTTATTCAATACAGGACGCCCCGTCACATCAGGAGATAAGTTTTCTACACCACATTCACTCGATGTATATTCAGCTTGAGGCCAAGTAATATCATCAATACTAAATGGATGACTATTTTTGAAATAAATGTATTGATAACATCCTTTTGTGAGTCCTCCTCTGCCGGTTGCCGTAAAATGTCTTCTGATATATCCTTCACCACATTGACTGATATTGAAATATGGATTATCTTCCACCACATTTACTCCACATACATCAAATCCTTCAGCCTTGCCAAAGTATTTCGACAAGCTGTCTTGCTCATAAGGAAAATCACATTCCACATGCATATTTTCCGGACAAGTAATTGTAGGAGGATATTTGTGTTGAACATTCACAGTCACCATACAAGTATTTACATTGTCTTGAATATCTACCACTTTCAAAACAACCATTATATCCGTACTATCCAAATCATCACAACCAAAGTGTACTGTCTTTCCAAAATCGTCGCCAAACATTCTCCTTACTTCAAATTCCTTAAGTCCACAATCATCGTAACTACCCGAATTGAATGAAGATGCAGATACATCAGCTTCCCCACCACTAGGTAGTGATACAATCGTATTGGTTTGGCAAATAGCCACCGGTGGTGTAACATCGACTACCGTAACTACTAAATCAACCTCGCTCAAATTTCCACATTTATCATATACTTTGTAATTAATTGTATTTTCCCCAACAGGCAATGTCACTTTTCCCCCATTTGAATTCATCAAACTGCCTCCCGGATAAAATACATTTACAGTAAATTCATTTGAGCAATTATCAGTTATATCCAAAGCAGGCAAATCAACAGTTGATGAGCATTTCAATCCTTCTGTTGTTACCGTAAAGTTATCCGGAGCAACAGGGATTGGCGGAATCCTGTCAAATATCTCAATAGTTTGAACACCTTTAATAAAACTCAAAGGAGTTACATTTTCACAGTTCTCCAATACAAACCATGTCCTTAATATCTTTTTCACACAACCATCATCACTCACAACAAAGTCATTATATCCAACAGTAGTCTCACAGAAATTATTCGTACAAATCGTATATAAATCTCTACCATGATAATGAGGTGTTCCGGTAACACTTGGACTAGGATTACCTTTAGCATCTGTTTCAAAAGCATTACAAGTCAATGCTGAATTATCAGACACAAGGTAATTTTGAGGAAATACCACATCAGCTTTATCTAATCTTTTCACACTAATATGCTGAACACATTCTTTTGACTGATTTCCCCATTTATCTGTTGCCACATATGTTCTGGTGATAATTTTGGTATAAGGAGAAGCACAGTCTTGCATATCAACTATCTCATTAGTGAATGTCACTTCGGGATCAGAATCACAATTATCTGTTACTTCCGGACCTTTGAAATTTGTCATATCATCACATTCTACTTCTACGTCTGTACATGTCAATTCTGGCTTTTGCTTATCTATTGCTTTGACAACAGTCATCGCTTGCTGCCCACTACATTGATCTATAAGTTTGACCATTATATCCATACCTATATACTCGGAAGTAATCACATTGCTTGGTAACATAGTCCCATCCGGTGCTATTAGCACAATGTCAAAAGGAGTTGAAGGATCTACAGGAGTTGTTATAATAGATTCAGGTGTCACTTCCAATTCACAATTTGAATCTACACTCCCTACAAAATAATCCTCTACGGATAATGCCCCACTTGATTTACCAACTTTTACCTTAATAAGCTTTGGTGCTATACAATCCATACCTCCGGTAGGAGTAATCACCAAGTCAAAAACTCCGTTCATATTTCCCCAGTCAATAGTTACCTCGGAACCTACATTAGAACCGTTGATTGTACCGCCAGTAGCTAGTGTCCAAGTATATGTTGTAGTAGGATCATAGTTTATTATCGTATATTTTTCCGTACTGCTTGGACATGTTCCCGTGGCTCCCGAAACATCTATATCTTCATAACTACAATAAGTTATCATATCGATAAATTTCTTATCTCCGAAATCATTGACAAATCTCACGTAATATGGGGTATCATCTATCTGTACTCCATTTATAGTATAAGTACTTAGTCCGGGACTTGGATCGTTAAGCGATTCTGTCATTAGTGTACCTACTGTATATAATGTTGGCGGAGCCGGTGGTGCAGGACTTGCAATATCATAAAACCTAACAAGCGAATCGATTTTCCAATTTTCTCCGGAAGGAGATATTACTGTGATTTGTATTGCAAACTGCCCATCTTCTTCATTTGTAGCATTGTGAAGACAAACACAAGGATCAAATATTAGTGCAGAGCGAACAAATATCCTTGCCCAATCGTGATCATCTTCATCAACTGTACCATCTCCATCCAACTGATTATCCGCACCTTGCTTATCATTATCCTTTATATCGTCAGGAGTAGAGTCCTTGTCGTATATACCCAAATTATTCCCCGCAATATCATAAGAAGATTTTATTTCGGCAACATTTGTTAAGAAGTTGACTCCATCAGCCAAACTTGCAAGATTTAAAGTAATATTAACCTTGACAGAGCTATTTGGTAATAAACCGGTTGCAGGCAATAAACCGTTAGCAACTGATAGTGTTATCTCAGCCTTGGAAGTTGAACCTGCACTATAAGCCCAATTTGGATCATTCAAGACAAAACCGTTATCCAAATAATCTACAATAGTTATTTTATCAGCAGTAATAATACCTTGGTTAAACACTTCAATTTCAAATGTGGCGTCATCACCTTGAACAATATTATGATTCAATGCTTTTTTTGTTAAGGCCAAATCATAATTGTAGATAGTAATAGATGCAACATCCTGGTCATCTTCATCAGCTATTACTGACAGAGGGGATGAATTTATTTGATTATCCGTACTGGTCCCTACCTGAGCTCCGGCATCATCTTCTTTAACCATGTTTGGAACCGAATCATAATCTTTAGGATTATTTTCATTATTTGTCTCTACTTTACTTATCTCTCCATAATTCAATATTTCATCAACATTGGCTTTATCGCTAATAATCAGTTTTATTAAAATCGATTTATTCTCATAAGGTGGTAATTCCTCATCGATTGAATATTCAGGAAGCCCTTCTGCATTAATAGACCATCCCGGATTTATACTTGGATCAAATATCAAATCGTCTTTCAAATAATCTACAATATTGTATTTAGTTGCTATAACATTTCCTTGATTATATACATTGAACTTAAATGTAACAGTATCACCAATCACGAAAGCTGTTTTGGTTGCAAGCACTACTTTTTGCAAAGCTAAATCCAGTATCTTTACCATAGCCGGATCTTGATCATCTTCATCAAAAGTACCATCATCATCTATAAGATTATCTGTAATAACAACTGCATTATTACCCTCAAAATACGGCACTCCACCTGCATCGTTGAACTGGTCTTCATCAGGTGTTGAATCGACATCATCCCCTGGTAAACCTTCAGGGTTTTTGGCTGAACTTATTTCCGCTCTATTTACCAAATCTTCTAAAGTCGCATCACTTCCAAGTGTCATCTTTATATACACATCAAAACTCTCACCTGGTTTTAATACCGATGAATAAGTGTACCTTGCCACTTCACCATCGAATACCCATTGTAAATTTTCATCAGGATTGATCTCATATCCTTTATTGATATAATCTGTCACTACTATATCATGTGCATCGACAGTACCCTGATTGAATACCCTTACCTTAAATGTCACTTCATCTCCATAATGCAAAGTATTGTCATTAACAACAGTTTTTCGCAATGCCAAATCAAATATTTTGACCTCTGAAAAACCAAAATCTACATCATATCTATTTTGCCCTGAGCCTTCAACATTAACTTCTACAAAGGGTCTGCCATTAAATTCTTGACAGATATCCCGCGCTACCATTCCATCATTATCATTTTCGTCTTTATTTGCGCCAAAACCTTTGTTTAAAATCGTCAAATAGTATATCTTGCTGTCTTTTTCCAATCTGTCATTTGTAAACCCGGCATCATCTATGACAACATAATATTTACTTAATATGTCAAGACCTTCAAAAGTTCCATCTCCATCCAAATCCACATTAGTCTCATTAAATAAATAATTTCCATTTGAATCGGTTGTAGTCTCCCCTATCTTATTACATTTATCGTCATATAAAGCAATATTTAATCCTGAAATTCCCTGTTCACCGGGATCTTGAATTCCATCATTGTCTTGATCCAACCAAACCACATCACCAATCTCTACAGGTAGAGGATCGTATATCGCATCGACATCGCCAAAAGGTGATGCTTTTCCCATTTGGGGAAATATTTTATGTGAATAGAAAGAATTTACAGCAGTTTGATTTCCATTTCTTGTATCAAATCTTTTAAGACCTCCTGAATAAGCCTCTTGTTCAGGATCATAAACAGGTACAATTACTTCATTTGTCCCCTCTATAATCAATACACTTCCAGTTGCTGTCTCCGGATGTAATGCCGGATTATTGGGCCAACAATCCAAGCCAAAAAATTCTCCCCCACCGGGACCTTCCCCGTTTCCGATTCCTGTACCGTGAAAAATTCCAGCACTTCCATTATTTTCCAATTCCCATTGTCCACCGTTATTCCACACCAATAGTACATCTCCGTTTTGTGTATCCAATCTGGCATTTTTTTGAGGTGCTGTTTGATAGAACCTACAATACCGTTGCCCCACTCTGTCATTAAGCGCAATGACCATATTTCCTTCAATCGTAAAATCGATATCTGTTATCCAATGTTGGGGAGACACATCAAATGATGGAGTATCGTGAAAATACCCTTTTGAATAATTTGTACTGAATATCTCTGAGAAGTCTCCGGTTAATGGATTGTATTCATATACAAAAATCTTACTATCATCTTCTTTTTTTGTAAACTCCGCTCCACAAGTAACCCCTACATATAATTTACCTTTGTAACTTTTAAGAGCAAAAGTATGTCTAACACCTCCGGTACAAGAAGGATCAGGAACAGCTATTTCTTTGATATCTGAGAATTTGCTCTTATCTAAAGGTATTCTGACCAATTCATTTTTATATATATTGACAGCATAAAGATATTTTTCATCCTCAGACAGAGCGATTGCTCCAATTCCAATTTTACCAACTTGAGCTCCATAATCACAATCGTGAGCATCCGCAACAGCCAAATTCCCGATATTTATTCCTTGAGCTACGAGATCAACAAACAAATCTGTTTTCCACCCTGTTTTGGTTCTTTTGCTTGAATAAATAGCTCCAAATCCGGAAGCTCCCAAATATACGTATTGCTTCACAAATGCAGAGGTAAATAATTGTTGGGTTGTTCTGCTGAAAGCAAGACCCCAAACCGATCCAACCTCTGACTTAAGAGCAACGCTCTCTCTGGACGACAAAGCATTAAATTTGGAACTTAAAGAAAAAACCGTCGAAGCAGTCGGATATTTAGTGTTATCCCCTTGATAAAACATTGTCATTGCGATATCAGGTTCAGGGCTTGTATAAAGAGACGGTACATGCAATAATAAATCCACCATGCACTTTGGAGATTGTACAAACCTTGTCAATTTATTGTTTTTTGCAGGATAATAATTATCGGGGGAATCAAAATCGATTCTGTATTCCTTACCATCATCTAAACCTGTCAAAGTATATTTACCATTAGCATCAGTTACAGACTGACTCACCAACTGTTGATGCTCATCGTACAAATAAACAGAAACCCCCTCAAGCTTTCCATCATTAGGGTCAATGGAATTATCAAAATTCAAATCGTTGTATATCACTCCGGATATTTCATTTGAATTTGGTACACATTGACCAAAAATATTTGAATTAATAAATATAATTATTGAAACAACGAGCAATCTTAACATAATTTGCCGTCTCATTAAATTTAAATAATCCTTTCCTGTAATAAAAATTAATCTTCTCATTTTAACCTTAATTGAGTTTTATTAATATATATATTCAATTGATACACAAACGCCAACTGAATAGTATTTTACACCTTAATGTTTACTGAGAAATTTTGGAATGATTGAAAAAAGCAATAATTTACTCGTTTCAATACGCAAATATATAAATTATTTATAATATATAAAATTTTAATACAAATTATTTTAAACTTTAACATTTGATGCAATGTAACATTCTGATTGAAGCACTTGCTTTGATAGACATTTAATAACCAGAAAATAAGTAATTATTTTGCATATGAATTACACACTAATACTAAAAGACATATTTCATTTTTTCGCATTGCGGGTTAAATCTACAACATCATAGCACATCTGCCCGCCTAATGGGGGAAACATTCATAAATTTAGTCTAAACCTATTTCACAGGGCAAACATCACCCACCCTACAAAAGCTCAGGACTCCCCCTTGTAATTTTTCTTCATTTTAATACAAGAAATGAGTAGAGGGAGGATCAAACGATTTTGATTTTTAAGCTTTTTTTTAAAATTTTTGAAACTTTTATAAAAAAAATCATAGTTTTTTTCAGTTTTTTTTTAATTTTACGTACTATTATACGAACATTTATTCGCCACCCGATTAACAAATAGCACATTTAACCATTGTTTTACTGATTATTATATCTTTTTTCTATCATATTATAATTTTTTATATATAACATTGAGTTATTTTTGTATTTGTTTGAGCTAAAATCTCGTCGTAATATTGCATTATAGAAAAATAAGAAAAGCTGATTTAAAGAAATTGGTAGTTATTTTTTAGATATGTTCATGGGATTATAATTTGTTAATAATAAGTTGTACTATCCAAAATGGTACAACTTATTATTGGCGAATTCTTCAAAAGCATATCGACACAAAATTAAATATATAGATTGGGTTATTATATATATAAAATTCGTTATTTTTGGTTTATTAAGTTCGCTTGTTCATGAGGTTAAAAAAAGATGTCTTAAAGGAGTTTAAGACATCTTTTTTAATTTATATCAACATGATATTTCCTCTATCAATCAATAGCTCTTTTGGTTTCTTCCTCAGATTATAATCCATGGCCATTGAAAACCCGTATGCGCCGGCAGATTTAATCATTAACACGTCCCCTACCCTGACCTTATTCAGTTGCCTGTCTCTTGCAAAAGTATCCTCTTCGCACAATTGACCTACGACATCATATACTTCAATTTCGCCTCCGGGATTGCTGACATTTTCTATTTCGTGATAAGCATCATAATACATAGGTCTTATCAAGTGATTAAATCCTGAATCTACACCAACAAATGTTTTCTCATAACCTTTTTTCACTATATTTACCGAAGTAAATAGATAGCCTGCATTACCAACCAAAAACTTCCCCGGTTCAATCTTTATTTCAATATCCTTATTCAATGAATACAGCTTGCTTTTTATATGCGCTGCATACTTTTCAAGATCAATTTCACCGTCACCGGTTCTATATTTGATTTTCAGCCCGCTACCGATATCGATATATTCCACCCCTTCAAATTGACTGACGACATCAAACAATACAGCAACCGATTTATTCAAATCATCAACATCCTTTACATTTGAACCCGTATGAATATGCAGCCCTTTGACCTTAAATCCATATTTATCCTGATATTTTTTTACTTTGTTCAAATCTCTTAATGGAATTCCAAATTTTGAATTAGAATGAGCGGTGGCTATTTTTTTATTGCCTTTAATATCAATTGACGGATTCAAGCGCAGTCCTATACACTTATCTTTTAATCTGTCTCCCAACAAAGGAAAATACTCAACAGCACCAATATGCACATTCACTCCTACTTCAATTCCATAAACCAATTCATTTACCGAAGTACAACTTGGAGTAAAAACAATATCACTTTGTTGAAAACCCAAATTTAAAGCTCTATCGATCTCATATGGGGACACAGCGTCTATACCACCACCCAAATCCTTTATTATATATAGAATAGCAGGATTCTCATTTGCTTTCATCGCATAATGTATCCGGTGCTTAAACTCGCTAAATTCCTCCGTTAATTTTTTGTACTGCCTTCTTATATACTCCGCATCATACAAATATAGTGGACTACCATGCTCTTTAATAATATCTTTTACGCTTATTCCATTAATTTCACACATACGCATATATTCTTTCGCTTCGCAATTTATAAATTCTCACTAAGAAACCATCAATTAACTACATTTTTTTTAATTTATAACAAAAAAAAGACCATTTACAAATGTAAACGATCTTTCTAAATCTTCAATAAGTTTTACCTACGCAACGCAACTACTACTAAACAATAAAATATCAGCCATAGTTTTATCAGAAGGTCTGAACAAAACCTTTGGCAGTTCCTTGTATGCGTTTAATAATTTCCTAAATGTCTTTTTTATTTTAGAATCATTCTCAATGGCATATTCCACCTCAAATCGTTCGGGAATACTGCATTCGCCATAAATAAACCTTATTAGTGTATAATCAGTGTAAGTTTGCTCCATATAAATGAATTGAAGTTAACAATAAAAACTCTCGCTATAACAACTACCAATTATTACTGTTTATTGTGTGAATCTAATACATTTTTCATCTAAAATATTTCAATTCAATATATTATATTTTTTTATAATATTTAACTATCTATTGAAAAAAACATATCATAATAACGACATTTATTACTATTTCAGCAACAAATTGCAATATATTGCAAAACTTCGCATAAATAATTTTTTTATATTAAAAATTGTTTTTAGATTTGCGCCTGTAAATAAAAAGAAAAGCTATCAAAAAGAACTTTTACGCAAGAGGAAAATTACTTTTGACAGGTGAATATGCTGTACTTCACGGTGCTAAGGCTATTGCTTTCCCTTTATCCAAAGGTCAAAAGATGTTGGTTCGCAATGCCAGAGGTTCTGACTTGGTCTGGGAAGCTCTCGATGAGAATGGTGATGTTTGGTTTGATGCCCAAATATCATTATATGATTTCTCTGCTGTCAAGACTTCCGATGAAGAAATTGCAGGTAGATTACAAAAAATACTAAAATCCGCAGTTAGACTCAATTCCGAGTTTCTTTCCACTTGGAGCGGGTTCAAAGTAGAAACTCAATTGGAATTTCCATTGAATTGGGGTTTGGGCTCCAGTTCTACACTCCTTTCATTGATAGGCGATTGGGCATATATCAACCCATTCTTTTTGCATTTTGAAGTATCTAACGGATCAGGGTACGATATAGCTTGTGCAAAAGCAAACGGCCCGATTATGTATCAGGTAAAAAACGATGAGATTCAATATTCTGAATTCGGTTTTTCCCCAAAATTTACTAAAAACTTGTATTTTGTTTATCTAAACGTAAAACAAAATACGGAAAGTGAAGTAAAACAAAATGCTGATAAATTTAAAGGAAATACAAAAGCTATTGATAGGATTTCGGAAATAAGCAAAGCCATTTCGACAAATAAATCTTTTGTGAGATTTTCAGAATTGCTCAAAGAACACGAAGATATTATCTCAAAGGTGATCGGCAAAAAGACTGTTCAAGAAGAAAGGTTTCTCAATTTTAACGGTGTAATCAAAAGTCTTGGTGCTTGGGGTGGAGATTTTGTACTGGCTGCATCCAATGAGGGTGATGATTATGTCAAAAAATATTTCAAGAAAAACGGTTACCACACAATTGAGAAATTCGACGATTTTGTACTGTAATTTTTCACTATTTTAAGCTCTTCCAAATACAATGCAATGTCAAAATTTTGCAATACATCAGTTAAAAATATAATATTTTTACTTATTCCCGTTTTGTCAATTCTATTTAAATCTTGCAACCAAAACATCTTCTTGAAGTCAAAAAGCCGAAGTTTATCCAAAACTCTAATCAATTCCCCGGTCTTACAACAGGAATTCAACGGTTTTGTCCTATATGATTTGAAGAAAGATAAAAAAATCATCGATATCAACGGAAATAAATTTTTCACTCCTGCTTCCAATACCAAAGTCTTTACATTCTACACTTCTTTGATGATACTGAATGACTCAATGCCTATTATCAAATATATTACAAAAGCTGATTCTATCATTTTTTGGGGAACAGGTAATCCTCTTTGCTTAAATCCCGACTTCGAAAGAAATACTCACGCCATCAAACTCCTAAAAGATTCAGGTAAAAAGCTGTATTTTTGCGATGACAATTTCCAAGACCAAAGATTTGGTTCAGGCTGGGCTTGGGATGATTATATTTATGATTATCAATTAGAAAAAAATGCATTTCCAATATATGGCAATAGACTTTTGATAAAGTTCTATGCGGATTCAATAGATTTTTCACCAAAAATATTCAAAATTACAACCCTTCTTGACTCCAATTTTTATCATAGAGCCGAATTTGATAACGAATTTGAAATTGGCAAATTCAAAACTTCCGATAAATTGCAAATTCCATTTATCACGGACTCTATCACGATAAACAAACTTCTCTCTTTGGCAATTGAAAAACAAATAAACAAATGCCCTACGGAAAAAATCGACCAAGAGCAGACCAAGATTCTAAAAATCAAAATTCCCGATACTTTGTACTTAAGGCTATTGCATGACAGTGACAATTTTATCGCCGAGCAACTGATTCAGATGTGCTCATTCACTCTTTTTGATACGCTGAACACAAAAAAAACAATTAATTACTCAAAGAAATATATTTTATCGGAATTAAATAATAATTGCAGGTGGGTTGACGGTTCGGGCTTATCACGCTATAATTTGTTTTCACCAAATGACCTTGTATATGTTCTAAAATTGATTTACAATAAACTTCCTTGGTCAAAAATCACCGGATATTTCCCCACTGCAGGAATATCAGGAACACTAAAGAATAATTACCCCAAGATCAAAAAACCGTTTGTTTACGCTAAATCCGGTAGCCTTAGCAATAATTACAATCTCAGCGGATATATTCAAACTAAAAAAGGAAACAGGTATATTTTTAGTTTCATGAACAACCATTTTTTGGAAAAATCAAAAACCATTAAGAAAGAAATAGAAAAGACACTCTTATTAATATATAATAATTTTTGACATTATTTCTTTATTATCTTCAAGACCTCCCTCTTCTTCTTTTTATACTCTTCCAATCTTTTTTTCTTGAATTCTTTAACCAGTTCTTCCGAATTGAGCGGCTTTTGATTGAGGTGTCTGTGAAATATGATAATCATAAAATCAGCCATATCATCCGGATGTCCAAGTCCCATATCCCTCATAGCCTTTTCAAATCTGGACCCACCATAAAAATTCCAATTTACAATCATCCATCTCCCCAAGCCAAAATGCAATTTTTGTGCAACAATATCCTCCTGTGCATTTCTGAATTTATCCAAAGATTTCCCATCCGACAATTTTTCCAATTGAACAATCGCATCATTTATATCCTTTGGAATATAGACTCCATTAATTCTGGTCTTTCTTCTATTTCTTTTGAGCTCTTGTTCTATATCATTTTTTGAGCTTGGTGGAGATTTATCTTCATCTGCTTTTTGTCCAATAGCCACAGCGGTATTTAGACCGATAAATAGAAGAAATAAAAATATTCGTTTCATAATAATAGATATTGTACTTAGCCAACGCTAGCATATACCCGTTTATTATCATTTCAAAGCCCTATATTCTCTTTAACTTTCTCTTTACATATGGCAAGAAAAATGAAAATACTGCCAAAGATAGTATTATCAAACTTCCCGGTCTTGTCACAAAATCAATCAAATCACCTTTCACAAGCGACAACCTCAAGTTTTCTTCTATCATTTTTCCAAGTATTAATCCAAGTATAACCGGGGCTGTAGGAAATCCTCCGCGCTTCAATACCCATCCGAATAGACCAAACGCAATGCAAGTACCGACATCAAATAAAGAGTTTTGGATAAAATAGCTACCTATAAATGACAATGCGATAATCAGGGGATAAAGCAATTTTTTAGGAGCTGCTATTATTTTTACCCACAATTTATTTCCCAATAAACCTACTATAAGCATTACTATATTTGCAAAAAACAAACTGATGAACAATCCATAAACAATCCCGGGTTCTTTTTCAAATAGTTCAGGTCCGGGATTGAGCTTATGTATCATCAATGCACCGATCAATACAGCCGTTGATGCACTTCCAGGTATCCCCAAGGTCAATAAAGGCACCAATGCTCCACCAACAGAGCCGTTATTGGCCGCTTCAGGAGCTGCAACTCCCTCAAGAGAGCCTTTCCCAAATTTTTCAGGATGCTTACTGCTATTTTTTGCTGAATTATAAGCTATAAATGTGGCAATTGCACCTCCGGCTCCAGGTATAACCCCTATCATAGTCCCAAGCACGGATGATTTCAGCATCAAATATTTTAGTTTCCAAAGTTTTTTATTCTCAAGTTTATATTCTGTCAATACTGTTTTTTTTGCTTTCTCTCCTTTCTTCAATATATCGAAATTCTCAAT
>JALVEE010000016.1 GCA_027008645.1 Saprospiraceae bacterium | reverse complement strand
GACTACAATCTTATGAAGCTTGGCTTGTCTGTCCCTCCTGCATTCAAACTATTCAAGGGTAATGGCAGATCAAACAATTATTGGTATCAAGATTTGTCAAATATCTTAGTTTCGACAAAAAACATTCTTTATTTAGGCAAACTAAGAAATGAATTGAATATAAATTACCAAACAAATAACAGGAAGCTATTTGAGACTCCGGATATTAGCGAAGATTTCAAAACTGTTGATATGCTTCTAAACACTTGGACTTACGAATTAAAAACATCCAAACCCTTTGGTGATCATAAAATAATATTTGCTTTCCAAGGGCTTAATCAAAACAATAAAAATAGCGATGCACCCGAGCATGTACTACCTGATTTTACTCTATATGATTTGGCGGGAATGGGATTAGTGCAGCTCAATTTCATGAAAAAAATTCATACCCAAATCGGAATCAGATATGATTTTAGGCAAATAAATATCAAAAAGCAAGAGCATGTTCACCAAGATATCAATAAGAACTTTCAAAACCTTAGTTTTTCTATGGGACTAACAGCCAATCTATCACATAAAGTATTGGTTAGAACCAATATTGCTTCCGGATTCAGGACACCAAGCATTGCAGAATTGTCCCAAGAAGGAGGACATGGAGCCAGATACGAATTGGGTAATCCTGATCTTAATCCACAGAGAAATATCGAAGGTGATTTGAGCTTACATATTCACAGCACAAAAGCAGTTTTAGAACTTTCCGGATTTTACAACTATATCAATAAGTATATTTACCTTTCACCTACTGATGAAACCTCTCTCCATGGATTGCCTGTCTTCAAATATCTGCAAGACGATGCTAAACTATATGGATTGGAAACCAATTTTGGATTTTTCCCAGCCTCTTGGTTGAACTTTAGTTTTGCCTACAATTATTTAGTTGCAAAAAAAACCGACAACAGCTATCTGCCATTAATACCACAAGATAAATTAAGAGGGAATATATCTTTTTCAAAGTCATTTAACAAAAAGCATTTGAAAGATTTGTCATTTGAAATTGAAAGTATCTACGCATTTGCCAAAAACAATCATCATATTGCCGAGTCAAATACACCTGCTTACAATATATACAACCTCAGTGCAGTACAAATATTGGCTTTTGACAGACAAAAAATTAAAATAAGTGCAAAAATCAACAATGTATTCAATACGACATACATCGATCATATTTCGACTCTAAAAGGTCTTGGATATTATGAGATAGGAAGAAATATCAATATTGGTATAAAGATAATTTTGGACAAACATTAAATAGAAAACCCCGGAGAATCATTTGATTAGCCGGGGCTCTTTTTTACACAAAATATTAGTTTATTCAAATACTTTTATAAAGCCGTTCAATCCGAGTTTAGACTTTAAATTCTCTTTAAGACTCCTGGCTTTCTCAATGCTATCATAATCTCCGACAAACACCTTATATACCGTTTTATTATTGAGATATCCATTCAAAACCACCACCGGCTCATCCAATTTCGCATTGATATTATCTACTAAATTAATCGTGTTCGCGTAGTCGGTGTAAACACCGACTTGTACGCG
The DNA here is from genome assembly GCA_027008645.1 of Saprospiraceae bacterium. Lineage (GTDB taxonomy): Bacteria > Bacteroidota > Bacteroidia > Chitinophagales > Saprospiraceae > JADJGA01. The sequence continues at coordinate 16,848 of JALVEE010000016.1, read as the reverse complement.
AAACGATTTGTTGGTTTTAACAATTACAGTATCATCTAAAGTGCTATTATCATTCTTTAGATCACTTCCATTATTAAAGTTGCTATTATCATTGCTCTTTATGTCTTTTGGAGATATATTGGTATCGTGATTTATATCAGCATCAGGGATTTCTCCCGCAATTCCTACAAGAATATCAGTTAGCTTTGACGGAGCCATAGATTCTTCGTATCTCTTTATTACCCTCCCCTTTTGGTCAAGCACTATTACAGTAGGCAAAACCCTTATATTATACTCCTCTTTTAAAGTATAACCATCAAAATCATCGATATTTACTTTTACGGAAACGAAGCCACTCTTTAATGTTTTAACAACTTTTTTATCGGCATAAGTAGTTTCATCCATCCATTTACAAGGTACGCACCAGTCTGCATAAAAATCTATAAAAACATATTTTCCCTCTGCCTGTGCGATTTCTTTGGCTGTTGTCAGTGATATGGATTCAAAAGGACTATCCACTTTGTTAGCAAAACCATTTGAATTAAATATTACCAGTAAAAGTAAAACCTGTGGGATATAATTTAATAATTTCATTTCTTTGATTTTAATATTAAATAAAATAGCAATTTGTATAAATTTGATTAATTTGATTATACATATAGCAATATTCGTGCCAAAAGCTTAATAAATGCATGAATCCATAGCACGCACTCTTTATATGTGATTGGTTTTATGTTATTTATATTTTGCAAAATAATTTAATGCATTATTTAATTACATGCAAAGAACCTCTAAATTACCGGATTTGCCGGATTTATTATTTTTCGGAAACTTTATACTCTTAAATTATCACAATCCGTAATAGTTCCTTATTTTTGCGCCCAAATAAAAAAACAATTATGGCAAATACTTCAGATATCCGCAATGGATTGTGCATGAATTACAATAACGACATATACGTTGTAACAAAATTTCAGCACGTAAAACCCGGCAAAGGAGCCGCTTTTGTTAGAACAAAACTAAAAAGCATAACAAATGGTAAAGTGATAGATGTCACATTTTCTGCCGGACATAAAATCGATGTCGTGAGAGTTGAAAGAAGACAATATCAGTATCTGTATAAAGATGATACCGGATTTCATTTTATGAATAATGAAACTTATGAACAGACATGGTTAGATAAATCTATGCTATCCAGGCCCGAATTCTTAAAAGAGGGGGATAATGTAGATATATTATTTCATGCTGAGAAAGAATTGGCTTTATTGGCAGAGATGCCTCAACATATTGTTTTAGAAATCACATATACAGAGCCCGGACAAAAGGGAAACACGGCGACCAATGCATTTAAACCTGCTACTGTCGAAACAGGTGCTGAAATAAGAGTCCCTCTATTTATCAATATTGGCGACAAAGTAAAAATATTGACTGAAACAGGTGAATATTTGGAAAGAGTAAAGTAATATCTTTTTTAACAAACTTAAAACAAATAATAAATTACTGCTATGAATACTAAGGAAATTCAAAATTTAATAAAATTAATAAGTGAGTCTAACCTTTCTGAATTCAAAATGAAAGATGGAGATTTTAGATTGACGATAAGGACTAAAGAATATCACAAATTCGTAAAAGGTTCTACGCCGGCTCAAACTCAAAGCCCCGTCGTGATTTCAGCACCGGGTTCTGCACCTGCTCCTACAACTCCCGTTGTAAAACAAGAAACCACTAATACGCAATCTAATAATACTAATGATACGCCAAAGACAGATGCGAAGGATTCAAGAGAGGGATTATTGGAAATAAAGTCACCAATTGTGGGAACATTTTATCGCGCTCCAAGCCCTGACAAAGATCCTTTTGTAAAAGTTGGTGATAAGGTCAATCCTGACACTGTTGTTTGTATAGTTGAAGCCATGAAGCTTTTTAATGAAATCGAAGCTGAAGTGAGTGGAAAGATAGTTGATGTATTAGTTGACGACGGTTCTCCTGTTGAATACGATCAAGTATTATATTTGGTTGATCCCAAGGGATAAAGTATTCTATAGTTTTAAGTATTAGATTGCATTAATTTTAATAAAAGCAGTAATCATATGTTCAAAAAAATTCTTATAGCCAACAGAGGAGAAATAGCCCTGCGAATTATCAGAACTTGCAAAGAAATAGGTATCAAGACAGTGGCTGTTTATTCGACTGCCGATGCAGATAGTTTACATGTCAGATTTGCTGACGAGGCAGTCTGTATAGGTCCTCCAAGTGCAGCACAATCCTATCTTGACCCTGCCAGAATTATGGCAGCAGCAGAAATAACTAATGCTGATGCAATTCATCCCGGATATGGATTTATGGCAGAAAACGCTGATTTTGCCGAAGTTTGTGAACAACACAACATAAAATTCATTGGACCAACTCCCAATATGATTAGAAAAATGGGAGATAAAATCACAGCAAAAGAAACAATGATAAAGGCTGGCGTTCCTGTTGTACCCGGCTCCGAAGGGCTATTGAAAGACCTTAAAAAAGGCTTGGAAATAGCTAAAAAAATAGGATATCCCATTATATTAAAAGCGACTGCCGGAGGTGGTGGAAGAGGGATGAGAGTGGTTACAAAACCGGAAGAATTTGAAGAGCAATGGTCTTTGGCCAAACAAGAAGCAAAAGCTGCATTCTCCAATGATGGTATGTATATAGAGAAATTCATTGAAAACCCAAGGCATATTGAATTTCAAATTGTAGGAGATCAATTTGGAAATGTGGCGCATCTGTCCGAACGGGATTGCTCTATACAAAGAAGGCATCAAAAACTTGTTGAAGAAAGTCCCTCTCCTTTCTTAACCAAAAAACTTAGAAAAGAAATGGGAGAGGCAGCTGTAAAAGCGGGAAAATCTATAAAATATGAGGGACTTGGAACAGTTGAATTCTTAGTGGATAAACACAAAGACTTCTATTTTATGGAAATGAATACACGTGTACAAGTCGAGCATACTGTAACAGAACAAGTAATAGAATACGATCTCATAAAAGAGCAAATCAAAATAGCAGCAGGAATACCGATTACAGGTCAAAATTACTTCCCCAAACTTCACTCAATCGAATGCAGGATTAATGCTGAAAATCCCTACAAAGGGTTCTCACCAAGTCCGGGCAAAATCACTGCGTATCACGCACCGAGCGGACAAGGAGTTAGAGTTGACTCACATGCTTATGCAGGTTATATGATACCACCTTATTATGACTCTATGATATCAAAATTGATTTGTACAGCCAGGACTCGTGAAGAGGCTATCACTAAAATGAAAAGAGCTTTGGGAGAATATATAATAGAAGGTGTAAAAACCACAATCCCTTTCCATAAAAAGCTTATGGAAGACGAAAGATTCAATTCAGGCAAGTTTGACACAGGCTTTATGGAAGATTTTGATATTGGAGAGGAGGAATCATAATTTATTTAATTTAGCATATGAAACGCTTTTGGTATATTATCAAAAGGTTAAAACCTTATAAATCCTGGCTTGCAGCGAGTGTGGTATCTAATGTTTTCATGTCTATATTTACTGTTATCAGTATTCCTATATTCATTCCTTTTTTTGACTTGCTATTTAATCCTGAAAAAATAAGCAAGACCAAACCTGTTCTTTCAGCTAATTTTGACATAAAAGAGTACTTTAGTTATCAAGTATCCAATTTGATAGCCGGCAGAAGCCCAAGAGAGGCATTGACATATGTAATTTTAGCTTTTTTTCTGGTTTTCCTATTAAAAAACATATTCAGGTACCTTGGGATGTTCTTTATCACAGTTCCCAGAAATGGATTTATCAGGGATCTTAGAAAGGAATTGTACGAGCATCTTATCGATTTACCGGTATTGTACTTCAAAGATAAAAAAAAGGGAGATTTAATGTCCAGAATGAGTATGGATATGCAGGAAATCGAAAATAGTATTATGAATGGAGTTGATGCCTTAATAAAAGCTCCGCTCATAATAATAGGCTCCATTATACTGATGGTCTATATGAGTCCAAAGCTTACACTTTTTGTATTAGTTCTGCTACCTGTAACCGTATTTCTGATAGGAGGAGTCTCACGAAAAATGAAGCAACAATCCTCAGAAGCGCAAGATTATTTGGGAAAAATCCTATCTGTAATGGAAGAAACATTGGGAAGCATAAAAGTAATCAAAAGCTTTAATGCCACTCCCCTGTTCAAATCAAAATTCAATCAACTTAACGATAAATACAGAGATACTCTTACGAGACTCCTTTGGAGAAAAAGTATCGGCTCACCCTTAGCAGAAATTCTCGGTGTCATAGTATTGTCATTATTGATGTGGTACTCTGCAACATTGGTATTTGACGGAGAACTAAAAGCAACAGTTTTCTTCGCATTTATCTATGCGTTTTTTAGTATTATCGAACCGGCAAAAGCTTTTTCTACCGCATACTACAGTTTTCAGAAAGGAGCAGCAGCACTGGAAAGAGTCGAAGAAATAATGAAAGTAAAAAACGATATTTACGAAACGGAAAATGCTGTTGAACTACACGATTTCACAGACTCTATTGAATTCAAAAACATTTGGTTTAAATATCCTGATGCTGCGGAATACGTCCTTAAAGATATAAATATTAAAATAAATAAAGGAGAAAAAATTGCCTTGATTGGAGCTTCAGGTGCAGGAAAAACCACTCTTGCTGATTTGATTTCAAGATTGTACGATATTCAAAAAGGAGAAATCCTCATAGATGGAATCAACATCAAAAATATAAAGCTAAAATGTTTGCGAAATCTTGTAGGTATAGTCTCCCAAGATGCGCTTTTATTTCACGACAGTGTTCTTAAAAACATAACTTTTTCTGATAAGGACATCAATCAAAGTGACTTAGATACAGCGATCAAAACAGCCTTGGTGGATGAATTTATTCCAAATATGGAAAAAGCAAGAAAAACTATAATTGGAGATCAAGGCACAAAATTAAGCGGTGGTCAGAAACAAAGAATTGCAATTGCCAGAGCAGTATATAAAAACGCTCCGATATTGGTATTGGACGAAGCAACCTCATCTTTGGATTCAAGCTCAGAAAAGAAAGTCCAACAAGCATTGCACAAAATGATGGAGAATAAAACTTCTATTATTATAGCTCACAGATTGGCTACTATTCAAGAAGTGGATAAGATAATCGTACTCCAAAATGGTAAAATCATTGAAAGTGGAAGCCCTACAGAACTCATTAAAAAAGAAGGCACGTATTTTAAATTTGTACAACTTCAACAAATTTGATAGAGATTTTTCTTTTTTTATCAGTTTATATTTAGCTTTGTAACCACAATCAATGTCAATGAGCTTTGTAAAAAAACTTATTTTTATATTTTTTTTGCTTTTGCATACAAACAGCTACTCTCAAATTGAGGTTAGGAGTTACCCTATAAATCTAAGTGATAATACTATACTCAATTATGTAGTTGACTATTTCCCACAATCATATGTACAATCTAAAGGTGCCCATCTGACTTGGGATTTATCAGAAAGCAAGTCCCCTATCGTCCAACAGATAACAATCCGTAAGACAAAACTGGAAAATATTAGCAAATCTGCAGTCTATGAAATAAAAAGTGGTAATAATACAGTTTTCTTTTCTAAAAATAAAAGGAATTTTGACGAACTCGGTTTTATACTAAATACCGCAAACAATTCGCATATTGTATTGTACAAACACCCCTTGTATTTTACTACAAAATACTTAAAATACGGAGCGACTTTCTCCAATTCCGGAAGTTTTACGATTCAATTGATGCGAGAAGAACTACCTAAGGAATTGATAGCCAATCTTCCAGTCTCGGTTAAAGAGGTGAAACTGGTCGGAAAAATATTCAGAAAATACCATTGTGATGCAGGTGGTAGATTTATTCTCGAAGATAATGAAATCGCAGCATTGAGATTGAGTGTAGATGAAAGTATAGAGATAAGACTTTATGATGTTGGAAGTGGAAACGAAATCCCTTTCATCAAGGAACATGTATTGAAAAAAATATATGAAAAAGCAGGTGAGAATAAATATTATTTGTTTTTCTCAAATTCTTATAAATATTATTTTGCAAAAGTTGATTACGACAAATCATCAGGAAATTATATTATAAAATACCAATCAAATGATATAAAAAAAGATGCATTGGAAGTAAATACAAGCAAAAAGATATTTCTTTTATATCCCAATCCGACATATAGTATCGCAAAGATGCTGATAGCAAATTATGGCATTGGCAAATACAAGTTGGAGATTTACAATATTATAGGCAAAAAACTTTGGGAGGACAATTTGATGCTAACTAAGAGTAATTTGCTTAGATATGATTTTTCCTTTTTAAGAAAAGGTACTTATATCATCGCTCTAAAAGATAAATACGGAAAATTGATTACAACCAGGAAATTAGTAATTATTTCAGTCTAAATCCTATGAAGCATTTAAAATTTCTATATCCGGTTATTATATTTACTTTTTTCCAAACACATGCACAAACCATAACCAATTTCAAGTTAAAACAACTGATTGAAACCAATTCACGACTTTCAAAATCCTTTGTAGGAGTTTCTGTATTTGACTTGAAAAACGATAGAGAAATACTTGCTTATAACTCTGATAAAAACTTTGTTCCTGCTTCCGTTTTAAAATTATTATACACACTATCAGCCATTGAGACTAAAGGAAAAGATTATAAATTCAAAACAGAAATAGCCTATACCGGTAAAATCCTTTTTGATGGAACTCTTGAAGGCAATTTAATAATCACTCCATCAGGAGACCCTGCTTTTGGTTCTTCGCGGTTCTACAAAAATGGATACAAAAGTATTCTTAAAACCATAAAAGATATACTGACAAAATCCGGCATAAGATGTATTGAAGGAAATATCATATTGGTTTTAGCCAAACAATCCTATCCTGTTCATGGAAGTTGGACTACTGAAGACATTGGAAATTATTATGCAGGCGGATCTTGGGGGTTAAATTTTAATGAGAATTTATACAAACTAAAATTCAGTTTGGGGGATAAAGTAGGCTCTCAAACTAAAATCCTTAATATCTCCCCAAAAATACCGTATCTGGTATTAAAAAACAATGTAACAGTGGGAGAAAAAGCCTCCGGAGACAACTCCTATATTTATGGCTTACCCTATGATTTTCATCGTGAAATAAAAGGGACTCTCCCTTTAGGGAAGAAAACATTTACAATAAAAGGATCAATACCCAATCCTCCACTTACATTTCTAAGCCTTTTGGCTGATTATTTTGACGATAACAATATATATTTCAAGGATTACGATATAAGCAAGAAAGGATTTCGTAACACAACCAAAATTCATACTTTCGAGTCTCCTGAGTTGCTACAAATAGTCAAGACCTGCAATAATTGGAGCATTAATCTTTATAGTGAAGCATTGTCTAAACTTCTTTGTTTGCACTCAAATCATCCTGCCGATTATCTATATGAAGAAGAAATCAAAAAGTTTTTTAACAAATATAAAACTGATTTTACAAATACCCAAATCGTAGATGGTTGCGGGTTATCTTCCGAAAATCATATTAGCCCGAAAACACTTACCCTTTTCATAAAAGAAATGACCGATAAATTAGGGCTTTTTACGGTTCTTGATATTTTACCAAAAGCAAGGATTGAGGGATATGCCAAAAACATTCCGATAAAAGACCTCTGGATAAAAAGCGGCTCTATCCGGGGAGTTTTAAATTATAGCGGAGTTTTCAAAGGCAAAAAAGGTAATTACTATGCGTTTTCTATTATGACTAATAATAACAATACAAACATTAAAATTAAAAGTGATATATTTGGATTGATTACACAGTTAATAAAATATATTTAACACTTTTCACAAAAAAAACTGTTTACTATTACTTGTATTATATTCATTTTAAACATACCTTTGCAGTCAGTAACTTTTTATTATTAATTAAAGACACCGGATTCGTGAAAAAGGCAATAACAATCTTATCATTCGTTTTAATATTTCTACACACCAATATAAATGCACAGTCAGTCCATGAAATTTTGGGAGAATCTTACAATATTTCAGCCGGTATTCATTCCGGCATTTTTGACAGCAACCACAATGGTGCATACCCCTTGAATATCGGTGTAACCTTACAATATGATTATTTTCCGGATATCAGAAATAATTTTTATTTCGGAGGTCAGGTAGGATCATTTTTTGCATTTAGTGATACTGATAAGTACGGCAGAAAAACAAGAGATGTATTTGTTGATGTGACATTTTATCCTGGTATATCTTTCCCTTTAGAAAAAAGTACTGTCAAGAGCAAGAATCCGGGTAAGGTTGTAAAATATCTGAAAGATGTTAGAAGATTTAATGTATCCTTGGGATTCACCGCAGTCTTTCCGACACGAAAAAGGTCAGAGGGATCCGGAGTAAATACCGGTGCGATAAAACCGGGGATTGGTTTTGCACTTAAAGCCAGTTATGAACTGAAGAACAGGATATCAGTATTCTTAAGTACAACCAGAATAAACAGGGATCTTGACGGATATGCATTCCACGGCAATACACCAAACAAAAGCAATAAAAACCAAGTAACATATATACATAAAATAGGTGTACTTTACAGTTTTATAAACAAATAGCATTATTTTCGTTCGTAATATATACCATTATTTAATTCGTACTTTATCAATCCTATTCTTTTTGCAACATAGATTTTTGTGACAAGATTGTTTGTCCATTTGTTTTTGTAATCTTTAAGTTCAAAACACATCACCTGTTCATAATCATGATAACTTGTTGAATAATTGCCCAATATTTTGACTGTTGATGAAAGTACTTTTCGGTATGTTCCATCCGGATTAAAGGATTGTCCGTAATTCCCAAAAGGAGTATTTATTCTATTTAATACTTTATTCTTGGAATCGTAGCCAAAGCCCGTTTTTGCACATACAATATATATATCATCACCTGTATTGTCAAAGGCTGTAGTAAGACTAATTTGAAATTGGTTTCCAAAATCAGAAACATATTTTTGATATACATGCTCCTCATTTAATATTGATTCAGAACAAAATGAGCTACTTGTTGATTTTATGAAGTATTGGCGATTACTTTTAAGAGTAAATATCTGTGAAATCCCATTATTATCAATCATTGTAAAATTGCTTTTTGGAGGATCATCTGTTTTCCATTCCAATGTTTCTTCATTTAATAGTATAGTATCCTCTGTTGAACTACAGCAAGAAGTTAGATTTAATACTACTATTATAACAACTATTTTATGGAAGAATGGTATATGTTTCATTATTTGATTTTATTAGTTTAAGTATTCCAAATTTATAATTATAATACAATGAATCGGTAAGGGTTTGCTTATTATTGAAATAATTTGGATCCAATTTGAAAACATTTTTATAAAATACAGAATCAATCAACAATGAATCAAATTGTTCTATATAACTTGTTTTTTGCTCATTTGTAGGGATATAGTAATAACTATTCCCGATATCAAGTTCACAATGTATTTCAATCGTATCTAAATTATTTATTTCAAATGAAATATCAAAAAGAGGATAATCAGGTTTTAGTTTTATTATATCTCTTTGATAGTGTTGTTCGAAATTGAAACATTCAGCACATCCATTATCAATTGCGTCAACAGTTTCCCTTTCTGCAGTAAAATTAATCACTAACCCATTAGAAAATTTGAATTTATAATTTTCACCGTTTTTATATGGAACTACCAATTTTGCTGATTCCGGCAATGGCCCATTATCAACTATTGTTTTTTCTGAAAAAACCGGACATCCATATAAAAAAACAGAAAATAAACCAATCACAAATAATTTATAAATACTAATTTTGATTGAAATCATTTTACTATAAATTTAATTATCAATAAATTCATATTAAATATATTTTAGAATGACGTATAATTATATTGTGTGACACCAAATTATGCAATAAAGTTGGGTTTCAACCAACTTTTTTTAATAACTATCAAGAGTTCAAGAGTAGAGACTACCCTACGCACTCTAACACTCCCCTTCACCTCCTTCATCCTCACCCTTGCCCTCTCCTTTTATAACCATTTCCCAAAGACCAAGCACTTTCACTCTCCTCTTCTCCTTTTCTATCCTCACCCTAGCCCTCTCCTTTTAAGAAAGCTTATCATATTTTTTAAAAATAAAGTAAAAGGAGAGGGAATAAGGTGCTTTGTCGTTTTGGATAGCTCTTATAGGTAAGCGTTTATGATTAAGCTATAGAATCTTTCCAGAAAACAAAAAACTAATCCCAAAGACCAAGCACTTTCACTCTCCCCTTCTCCTTTCAAAATAATATTCAAAAAATAGTGAAAACTCATTAAAAGGAGAAGGGGGCGGGGGGTGAGGTTGAAAACAGCAAAAGGAGAGGAAAAATAAGCTGTCTTCTATATTACTCCCCCCCAATATTCTTATTAATTACCACTATTTTATAGAAAAACTTCCTCTTCGTTTTCAAATCCTTTATCTCAAGTATATACATACCTTGAGAAAGTGAACTCACATCTAAAGATTTTTCACTTAGTTCTAACTTAACAATTTCACCATTCAAATTAATAAGGGACAATGAATATGCTATTTCTTTGGAAAACTCTATATTTATCTGATCTGATACAGGATTTGGATAAATTCTCTTTATTGGATCGGCTATCTCATCAGTTGAAGTTACTGCATCTTCTCCGTCACAATCTTCATCAATACCATTATTTGGTATATCATAAGCATCAGGATTAATATTAGGGTTCGTATCATCACAATCATCGGCAAGCACAAAACCATCCTGATCCAAATCGTCATCTAAAGTAGCTGAATTACAATCATCATCTTGTCCATTGTACGGTATTTCTGTTTGGTTTGGATTGATTTCAGGATTATCATCATCGCAGTCTTCAGCAAGCACAAATCCATCTTGATCCAAATCATCGTCTAAAGTACTTGGGTCACAATCATCATCAATGCCATTATATGGTTTCTCCGTTTGCCCCGGATTGATGCTTGGATTTTGGTCATCACAATCTTCAGCAAGCACATATCCATCCTGATCCAAATCATCATCAAAAGTATTTGGGTCACAATCATCATCAATGCCATTATATGGTTTCTCCGTTTGCCCCGGATTAATATCAGGATTATTGTCATCACAGTCTTCGGCTAGCACATATCCATCTTGATCCAAATCATCGTCTAAAGTACTCGGATTGCAGTCGTCGTCTAATCCATTGTAGATTATTTCAACTGCCCCGGGATTAACATCAGGATTTTGATCGTCACAATCTGTCAGGTTATTATAACCGTCATTATCAGCATCGGTAACAACTTGAGTCGTGGCAGTATTAGTAACAACCGGAAAATTAAAATCAAAATATATCTCAGCCGTATTCTCCAATTTAGTATCAAGGTCGATAGAATCCCGCGTTTTAATTTCAAATATGACAAATCCATCACTTAAACTATCTACATATGGCAGATTGATACCGTCAAAAAGAAATGCTACTTTATCATCTTTAATTTTTGTATATACCGGATGAGAAGATTCAACAACAGAAAGAGTAGATATATCAAAATACTCAGGGTTAATTTCATCTATTACCCTGACATTTACAGCACTGGCATTCCCTGTATTTTTAAATCTAATTTTATATGAAATATACTCTCCAATCATTTCATCTAATAGATAATCTCCTTGAAGACATGTTTTATCATTGGGATCAAAGGCATTTCTAACTTTTTCATATAACACAAATCTATTATCTCGACCTTCCTTATCTATTACTTCAGAATAGAGCGTTGCTACAAAATAAAGCTCCTCATCACCAACAAGTGCCGGTGTATCCATTGGAGAATTAAGACGGAATATAACGCTGATTTCTATCGATTGAAATGGTTCTATATTGTCATAGACTCCGCGAAGAGTTCCACTACTATCAACCAAAGAATAATCGGAACTAACAAAACTCACATAATCGCTTTGATAGGCGTATCCAATGCGACCTGAAGCAGGATAATTTCCATTATTTGTAATAATGATTTTATGCTCAATTTCAAATCCGGGTCTTGCCAAATCCATTGGAATCACATGAACAGAACAGTCGTAAACTGAATCTCCGGCTGTTGTATAACAAAAACTTCCATGTACAGTATAATCCGTTGATTTTATTGTGAGATTAAGTGGATTGGGAGTTACCTCAAAGTAACCTATATTATCTTGTTCAGGTGTTATTTGGTAATTACCGGGAGGTAATTTAATCTCGAATTTATTTGATTCATTCAATGTAGGTTCAATTAACACATTTAAATCTTCGGAATTAACTCTTAGTCTAGTCTTATTAATGACTTGAGTTGCATCTTCACAATCCCCGGAAGCAGAATATTTCATATCCAACTCCACCGTTTTGAAATCTGCCCAACCGGTAAAATTGCAAGTTGGATCTAACACAATTCCTGTTAAATCGATAGCATCTTCCAACCACTCAAGTTGAATGGGTTGAGCACAAATCCATTCTATATTTTCATAGTAAATACTTAAGCTTGCAGATATAGGCACTCCCATTACATTTAGATATCTAATATTATTATTATATAAATAAATACTATTTAATGAAGGCAAACCACTTAAATCTAACTCTTGCAAAAATTTACAACGTCGTATATCAATATGCGTTAACGAATTTAATGTATTTATATCTAATTTTGTCAAATTATAACAATTATATACATATAAATAATTTAATGAATTTAGATTTGAGACTATAATTGTATCTAAATTATCCATGTTTTGTATATTCAAACGGGACAAACTTGGGAAACCGTTTATTTCTAATTTATTAAAACCAATATTATCAAAACTTAGTGTATTCAGAGAATTTAAGCTATCAAGCTCCATGTTTTCTATTTTGCTAGATGCATTAATATTAATAGATTTTAATGAATTTAGATTTTTGCATATTACAGAATTCAAATTTGGATGCCTTTCTAAGTTTAAATTTTCTAATGTCGGAAAACCTTGAATATCAATACTTGTCAAAGAAGTATTATTACTAAACTCCAATCTTGTTATTTGTGGTAAATTTTTAAATTTCACTCCCTTAATCTCATTGTTTCTATAACAGTTAAAACTATTTAAAGATATTAAATCTATTAAATCAAATTTTTGCAAACTTGCGTTATCATTCAAGTAAATTGTTTTCAATGAATTCAAATTATTGTATAAAATATTCTTTAAACTAGAATTATGATCAATGTTAAGAGAAGATAATGCATTAAGGTTTTTCAATTCTATATTTTCAATTGAATTATTACGTGACAATTTTACACTTTCAAGATTATTTAAATCAATAATATCAAATGATTTAATCAATCCACAATCATTAATCTGGAGATTCTTTAATTGGTTCAAACCGGATAAATCGATAGAAGGCAATGAATTATTATATGAAACAGTAAGATTTGATAAAGAACCGGCATTTCCAAAATTAATATTCTTCAGGGAATTATTACGTTTAATGGTTAAGTATGCCAGGTTTGGTAAAACACTAAAATCTAAAGATACAATAGAAGGACTTTCCTCAACAGATAGACTAGTCAAAGAATTTAAACCGGTAAAATCTATAGAAGCAATTACATTATTTTTTCTTAATATCAAATTAGTAAGATTACTCAGATTAGATAGATCTATTGCTTGCATTGAGGGATTATTGTATAAAGTACATTCTTTAATATTAGAATTTTGCCCAAACACAATTTCGGATAAAGCGGGATTAGAACTTACTGATAAATCAGTCAATGATGTAATTGGACTGAGGTTAATAGATTTAAGTGAATTGTTACTAATAAGATTTAATGACAATAGCGATTCTAAGCCGGAAAAATCATAATTGCTAATAGAGTTGTTGGACTCAAGCCTTAATGATTTTACATCTTGGATATTACTAAAATCTAAATTTTTTAATAAATTATTGGAATAAATTCTAAGATCTTTAAATGAGACACTTCCAATAAATTCCAAATCTACAAGCGAATTGTTGTTGCTTACTGAGAAATTTAGTTCAGTTGCTCCATCTAATATTATGGTATCCAAAGAATTATTAGAATAAATACTACAGTAATCGAGATTATTCAAACCGGTTAATTCTATTTTGTGAATCAAGTAATTATATGAACAATATAGAGTTTGTAAATTTGTAAATGCATTGATTCCTTCCATGGAAACAAAAGTGTAATTGTAAAAATATAGGGAAGTAGTGTTCTTTGCTTCACTTACCTGAATCTGTCCATCTCCATTAGTATCTACACCTTTATCAATAAGTGCTTGGAGAAAATCAGGATCAGGAATATTTACATTTTGTGAGAATGAAAAATATGATAATAAAAGAAAAACAAAAATAGGAGTAATCTTTTTCATTTTAATAAATTTTATTCTTTTTAATTCAATTAACTTGCAATCAATGGCTTCTAAAATTCATTTAGTAGTACAAATATAAACAAAAATCAGGAAAATAGCACAAAAATTAAGTGAAAATTAGATGTAGGGTCTGCGAGAAAATAGTAAACTTAACACTTTACCTCTCCTCATATATCCTCACCCTTGCCCTCTCCTTTTTAAACCATCTCCCTAATTCTTGAAAAAACAGCAAAAGGAGAGGGAAGATGATACTTTGTCGTTTTGGATAGCTCTTATAGGTAAGCGTTTATGATTGAGCTATAGAATCTTTCCAGAAAACAAAAAGCTAATCCCAAAGACCAAGCACTTTCACTCTCCCCTTCTCCTTTCAAAATAATATTCAAAAAATAGTGAAAACTCAATAAAAGGAGAAGGGGTCGGGGGTTGAGGTTAAAAAGAACAAAGGAGAAGGGGTCGGGGGTTGAGGTCAAAAAGTGTAAAGGAGAGGAAAGATGACATCACCTCACCACCGTAATATCCCCCGCTTTAAGTATCTGCTTGTCGTCCTGTGTTTTTAACCCGAGAATATATACATATACTCCCGAATTGACCTTTTGACCTTTGTAACTGCCATCCCATAGTTCGGTACGGTATGTATCCACCGGGATATGCTCTTTGCGGTAAACCTGTTCGCCCCATCTGTCATAGATGGCGATATATTCGATTTCTTTTATGGCTTTGCTGCCGCTTATCGACCAGACATCGTTGAGTCCGTCTCCATTGGGGCTGAATATATTCGGTATATAAACTTCGATTTCTTCCGTTATATCCAGATGTATAATCAGTGTGTCGCTTTGCGTGCATCCCTTGTCATCTGTTAATATGACCTCGATTTGTGTGTCTTTTGCCGGTGTAAATTCATAGTAGGTATCGTCATTATCTATCAATTGCCCGTCTATGTACCATTGTATATTTTGTATCGTGGTGAAATTATTGTCAGCTTCTACCCTTATGGTTTTATCTGCTGTATTGACAATAATATCATCTCCTAGACTTACCCAAAGTTGTGGTGCTGCCTCAATGCTAATATCTGTATGCCATTCGCATCCGAGACTGTCTATAGCACTTATCGTATAACTGCCGGGCGATAAATCCCGGAGTGTATCTCCGTTATTTACCGGTGTATTGCCGATATAGTACCGTATTGTACCAATTCCACCGCTTATGTATGCTATTGATATTTTACCGTTTTTAGCATTGTAGCAACTTTCATCTTGGGTATAAGTCTGTATATCCAGTTCGGGTATTTGCTCTATGTATATACTGTCGGTCGCTGTACAACCGTTTTGATCCGATGTACTGAGATAGTACCAACCTTGTTGCGCTACTTTGATTTGTGCGCTTGTATCACCTGTACTCCATTGATAGCGAGGCATTGTACTTGCTTGAAGTATTATCGTATCCCCCTTGCAAAACATGCTTTCGCCATATATCTCCACATCCGTAACAGGATAGTACTTCAAATGTAATATTGTCAGGCTATCACATCCGTATTTGTTGGCTGTGGTATATTCATAATCGCCTTCGGAATTGATATTGATATTGTTCCAGACGAATGTTTCGTCATTGCATACCATGCTATCTATCTCCACTTTGGAATTTGTACCGGGATAATATGTTATGCTAATACTATCTGTATAGCTACATCCTTCATCATCAATCACCGTAAGTACGTAAGTACCGCTATCGCTTACCGTCAGGCTTTGGTCTGTGCTGCCATCTTGCCATAAGTATTGCACATCATCAATTTCGCATTGCAGTACTATTTGTCCTCCAATGCATATCGAAGTATCGTTTCCCAAGTCAAATTCCGGCAATTGGTTTACATTGATATCAATGAGTGCGGTATCTGTAGCACAGCCGGGCTTGGTCACGATATAGCTAAATATTCCCGATTGGTCTATCGCAGGATCAAATACTCCGGCTTGTATAGTCGCTCCCTGCCATTGCCCTTGTCTCTCTGCATCCGCTGATAGCAATGAATCAAGATATACCGGCGCATCTGTTATACACAGATTGATAAAGGTATCTTGTCCTGCATGAGGAAAATCATCTATTAGTTGCAGATGGGAGTATGCAGTATCGCTTTGTCTTTTGCCCGAAAATGCTACAAATGCTATTTTGCGCTCACCAAAGGTCGGTATTTGTGAAGTATTGCGGTATTTTATACTTCTTACCACCACTTCCATCGGTAAAAAATCGTCGGTACTATTGTTTATCACAGTCAAATACCGTGGATTGCGCCATTGTAGTTGCAATCCGCCCGGATTGGATACTTCGAGATATTCATTAGCTCCGTCGGGTACTGCTCCTGCAAAAAACATCTGCATCGAGTCGATATAGGTCTTTGAAAATACCTCCGGGTCGATATCTGCCAAATATAT